>JBDTPE010000319.1:0-4128 GCA_039932875.1 Betaproteobacteria bacterium
ATTTGATCGGGGAGGATGTGCTCTCCGAATTTGCCATGAAAAACCATGATGGTATCGTAGGCGAGTGAACCGCAGATCAGGACGGGCATGCGCAAAATCCTCATGAAAAACAGGATTATAGCTTCGGTAGCACCCATTCACCGTTAGTCGGAAAAGTTAAACAGAGACTTGACAGTGATTTTCCAAAGTGCGTAACTGCTAGCGTACGTGTTTGCTTTTATTGGTAAACCCGGCGCGCTCAGCAAGACAAAAAAAGCAAATAGGATTGACAAAGTCAATTCACGAATTCTGAAACACGGCAAACTCATCGAAAGGTGAGGACGCAAAGTCTCCGGTCTAACGGATTTCAAAATCCGAAGATAGCGGGATTACCAGAGAGTCGGGAATGAGTTTTTTCTTGAGCAGTTGCGCGCCAGTACCACCCCCAATCCTGCATTTTCGTGGGAATAGTTGCCGCCCCCGGCAACAGGGTTACTGTCTCGCTACCTCTGTTAGTCCTGCCGCGCCAATGGCGCTGTAGAGGTTGCGTCCCCGCGAATTGATGAGCTATCCGATTATTCCCCGCGCCAAGTTGGCGTCTAGGAGATTTAGATGGCTATGCAATCATTCGACAATGTAATTTCACTCGCCGCCGCCCAAGCCGGACAGCGCCGCCGCTCGGTAAAGCCCGAATCGTTTGCCGTCATCAACGATTGTCGGGACATTGCGGTTAAACGGATTACCGAGGTTCTCTCCAAGACTTTTGACACGATAGAAAAAGAGCTCTTTGATCTTGCTGAAGGCTCCATCGATCAGGAAAAACAGCGTTTCTATCTGGACGCGCGGTCACAAGCGCGCGACAAGCGCAGTGCCATAGAAGCCTCATTCAGAAAACAGTTCTTGAGTGTATTCGAGAAAAAAGTCTCAATCGGCGATGAGGCGGCAAGAGTGTCGCAAGGTGATTATCTAACCCTTTCACTCGTTGAAGACAATGATCTCGAAGAGAAACTGGCAATGAACGAAATCGCGGCACGCCTTTCTGGAAAATGCGATGAAGAGCTAAGTGCCCTCTCCCAGCGTATGGGTTTTCTGCTTTCCGAGCCCGAAATGAAGGAACAGGCGAATCCAATGTCACCGGATACCGTAGTTAAAGCGCTAAGAGCTGCTTGTGACCAAATGACTTCTGGCTATGAGGCTAAGCTAGCCGTGATGAAATTGGTGGAACAGCACATGGCCAAGGAAATGCTTGGTGTCTATCACGACATAAATGCGCATCTGATTGCACGACAAATCATGCCCCAGATCCGCCCAACATTTCGCAGAGCGCAAACCAGCATTCGCCCGAAAGCTACGAGCGCATCAGCACCCTCATCTCAGACAGACACGAATCCACCGACAGACTCACATGGCGGTATGGCAGCCGATATATTTTCCACCTTGCAACAGTTGCTGGCCGGCGGCAAGATTTTTGACCCTGGCATGAGTGCTGGATTGGCAAATCCACCGTCACATGGGGTGACGACTGGCAGCTTCGCACCCGTACCGCCAGGCAGTCGCGAGCAGGCACCGATGTCTGGCCCCGACTTGGCACAAATTCTCGACGGCTTTCCGTTACCTGCAGCCACGACTACGAGTCTGGTTTCGGCGCTGTCGCAGCTCCAATTGCAGGCGCACGGAAACTTCTCCGTATCGGGCGCTTCAACTGCTGACATCGGGGCCGTGACAGCTGCGCCGGTGGTCCAGCAAAACGCCGTCCGCGAAATCAAATCCTGTGGTATCGCCGATGGAAGTTCACAAGTCGATGCCATGACTATCGACATTGTTGCAATGTTGTTTGACTTTGTATTCGACGATAAGGCAGTTCCGGACGCGATCAAAGCATTGATTGCACGCTTGCAAATACCAATACTGAAGGTCGCCATACTCGACAAGTCGTTTTTCTCGCGCAAGAATCACCCGGCGCGGCGGCTGCTTGACCTGCTGGCCGATGCATCTGTGTCATTCGTCGGCGACGCAACGCACGAGGACAGCCTCTATCTGAAAACGCAGGAAGTTGTCGATTGTATCCAAGCCGACTTTGATACCGATATACAGCTGTTCAGTCAGATGGTTGTTGTCTTTGAAGATTTTCTAGCAACGCGCGAGGCCGCGAATGCGGAAGTTATTGAGCAATCAGCTCGAGTGTTGCATGAATGCGAGAAGCGTGAAATGGCGCGCTTGATCGCACAAGACGAAGTCGAGCGACGCACCAAGGACGCGACGTTACCACCACCTGTGGCGGCAATGCTGATCGGTCCATGGGCACGCGTGCTGGAGCGCGTGTATTTGCGCGAAGGCGGACGCGACGACAAGTTCCGCGCTGCATTGGAAACTGCGGATAACTTGATTTGGAGCGTCTCACCAAAATCGGACGCAACCGAGCGCAAGCAACTTGTCTCGCTCCTGCCGACGTTGCTAAGACACCTGAAGGTGGGCATGCAGATTGCGGCAGTGGAGAACGCGGATGGTGATCGTTTTTTTTCGGCATTGGTAGATTGTCACGCCGCCGCAGTCCGGGCGGGTTTACGCGGTGAAAGCGTGTCTGCACTACTGGCCGCGTCGCATTCGAGTGTGGAAGTTGCACCGTTGTTTGCAAAACTGATCGCTGAAGAGGCCGCTCATGCCGCCTCGATAGAGCGAGACGCCGTCGCGCGGTCTGGTCTTGCCCGATTTCAGTTCACGGACACGGGAGTGGAAATCGAAGAGATTTTGCCAGGCAAACGTAGCACCGAGGGCCGCACCGAAATCGCAAACAAGGAAAATGGTCTGAAGTCGTCGACTACCATTGAAACTCCCATGGGAAAACTGGAGCGCGGTACCTGGGTGGAATTCATGCGCGATTCCGGTGAGAAAATTCGCGCAAAGCTTTCGTGGATAAGTCCTTTGAAGGGCGTCTACCTGTTCACCAATCCGGGTGAAGTTGGTGCACTTTCAGTCGCACCAGATGCATTGCAGCGTCAATTTCTAAGCGGAGAGGCGCGTATTCTGCCTGAATCTTCCCTTGTCGACCGAGCCGTTGACAACATGGTGCATTCGCTGTCTGGCGTCATGCGAATTTGATGATTTGCGCTTGGCGATCAGGGGTAAAACGGCAGCAGGCCGTAACCCGACGCCAGTTGCTTCCCGCTAATATCAAGGGTGAGGCTTACATACAGTTCAGCGTTGGGTGCGAGACCTTCGTCTTTTTCAATGGCTCGCCCCAAGTAGTCACGTGGGTGCAGTGCGCGACCAACGACCACTCGATTGGCGTTGTCGGTAAGTTTCAGATCTAGCGATGGCAGGTCCTGCTTTATTTTTGCCCGGTTGATGAGAGTCGCCGTGAGCAGTATGCGACCGGGCTTGCCCGGCGCCTCAATCAACTCTGACCCAATAATTTCAAACTGCGCGCCATCGCGTCCCCAGGGAATTGTGCATTTTGCAATTTCACACATTTGGCCAAGTGCAGGTCGCAACTCTGGGTAGCTAATTGCCAAGGGCGTCCGGAACATGAATGACAACTGCGCGACCAGGCCCAGGAGCAGCACAAACGCGCCGGCAACCCAACCAAGTGTGCTGGTCTTGGTTGGCTGCGGTTTTGTTGGTGCCATTTCGACGAGCAGAGGATTGTTTGCGCTGGAAATATCGATGGCCAACTGTGCCGATGGCTTAACCACGGGCTCCAAATCCAACAAGGAGAACTTCTGCGACCCGCCGTCTTCCGATTGAGCGTTTTGCGCATGCCGTTCTTCATGAACGTAAGTCGTGTCCGGGGGAAGGGCTGCCTCTGCAGGCGAGGGGAACGGTTTTGACGCAGAGAACACTGCCGCTGGCGGCAGTGGCTCCGCGCGCAGAAACAAATGGTCATCTACGAGCCCTTGCTCGCTTGCGCGCGCGGGTAGGGCGTCTTGCAAGGCTGTGCTCGACAGTGGCGTAGTTGCAGGTTGGGGAATATTAGGGCGCGCTTCATCTGTTTCCTCGAGCCGGGAAAGCGATTGAAACGCATTGAAAACATTTCTGCAGCGACCGCACATCACGCGGCCTTGCCGCACGTTCAATTGTTCGGGCTGAACCTTGAACTGCGCGGTGCAATTGGGGCAGATGGTTAGTAACATGCGCGAAAGTATAGCCGAG
>JBDTPE010000320.1:0-4121 GCA_039932875.1 Betaproteobacteria bacterium
CCGCCGTCGGCGCACGCCGAGGCGTGCGCCGAAACTAACAGGTCACGATCAACCTAGTAGCGGTAGCTGTCCGGCTTGTACGGCCCCTGCTTGGAGACGTGGATGTACGCCGCTTGCTGATCCGATAACTCGGTCAACTGTGCATTGAGCGTCCGCAATTGCAGACGTGCGACCTTTTCGTCCAGATGCTTAGGTAATACGTACACGCCGATCGGATACTTTTCCGTGTTGCAATATAGTTCGATCTGCGCGATGGTCTGATTCGCAAACGACGACGACATTACGTATGACGGATGACCGGTGCCGCAACCGAGATTTACCAGGCGCCCTTTAGCCAGCAGGATGATGCGCTTGCCCGGTTTTCCATCAACCCCGGGGAAAATGATGTGATCAACCTGTGGCTTGATTTCTTCCCACTTGTATTTTTCAACCGAGGCAACATCGATTTCATTGTCGAAGTGGCCGATATTGCAAACGATCGCCTGGTCTTTCATCTTCACCATATGGTCGTGCGTGATGATGTGATAGTTGCCGGTCGCGGTAACAAAGATATCAGCCTTGTCGACTGCATAATCCATCGTTACAACGCGATAGCCTTCCATCGCCGCCTGCAGAGCGCAGATCGGATCGACTTCAGTGACCCAAACCTGTGCCGACAATGCGCGCAACGCCTGGGCGGAACCCTTGCCTACGTCGCCATAGCCGGCAACGACCGCCACTTTGCCCGCGATCATCACATCGGTCGCGCGCTTGATGGCGTCGACCAGCGATTCGCGGCAGCCATAGAGATTGTCAAATTTTGACTTGGTGACGCTATCGTTAACGTTAATAGCAGGGAACGCGAGCTTGCCGTCCTTATGCATTTGGTACAGACGATGCACGCCAGTGGTGGTTTCTTCGGTCACGCCTTTGATTGCTTTCAGACGCACTGAATACCAATGCGGATCTTTTGCAAGCTGTGCCTTGATTGCGGCAAATAGGATGCGCTCTTCTTCGGCACCCGGATTGTTCAGTACCGACAGATCGGTTTCAGCGCGCGTGCCCAGGTGCAGCAGCAGGGTTGCGTCGCCGCCGTCGTCGAGGATCATGTTCGAGTAACCGCCGTCTTTCCAGTCAAAAATACGGTGGGTGTAGTCCCAGTATTCTTCCAGCGTTTCGCCTTTTACGGCGAACACCGGCGTGCCATTTGCAGCAATGGCAGCAGCAGCATGGTCCTGTGTCGAATAAATATTGCAGGAAGCCCAGCGCACTTCCGCACCCAGCGCTTCGAGCGTCTGGATCAACACGGCGGTCTGGATGGTCATGTGCAACGAGCCAGTGATGCGCGCGCCTCTCAGCGGACGGGTGACAGCGAACTCCTCGCGGATCGCCATCAGGCCGGGCATCTCAGTTTCGGCAATTTTGATTTCCTTGTTGCCCCAGTCAGCAAGTTTCAAGTCCGCAACGTGGTAGTCGTTTTCGATCAAATTCTTTGGTTTAAGAATTGCGTTCATTAATAGCTCCTTACGGTGATTTAAAGTTCGCGAGCGCAAAAAAAAGCGCCCGCATTCGGTCAAGAATGCGAGCGCAGTTGTTCGGTTACAAATTCGTTCCGAGCCTGGTCAATTTCAAGAATTGTTCGCAGCGCTCCTCGGAACGAAAATTATACTGATATTTTCATGCCGTGGCGAGCACCTTTTGCGCTTCACCCTTTAGGCCAGCCGCATCGCGAAGCAACGCAACACGATCCGTCCTCTCCCATGTGAATTCGGGCTCTTCGCGGCCGAAATGGCCATAAGCGGCCGTCTTGGCATAAATTGGCCGCAGCAGATCAAGCATCTGCACAATTCCTTTCGGACGCAGATCAAAATGCTGGGCGACCAGCTCGGCGATTTTCTCGTCCGAGATGACGCCGGTGCCTTCGGTATAGATAGTGATGTTCATCGGTTTCGCTACACCGATGGCGTAGGCAACCTGCACCTGGCATTGGCGCGCCAAGCCGGCAGCGACCACGTTCTTGGCGACATAGCGCGCGGCGTAGGCGGCTGAACGATCGACTTTGGAGGGATCCTTGCCGGAAAAGGCGCCGCCACCGTGCGGGCAGGCACCGCCATAGGTATCGACGATAATCTTACGACCGGTCAAGCCGCAATCGCCCTGCGGTCCGCCGATCACGAAACGTCCGGTCGGGTTCACCAGGTAACGGGTATTTTTAAGCCATTCCTTCGGCAGCACCGGCTTGATGATGGTTTCAATGACCGCTTCGTGAAGCGTGTTCTGGTCAACATCCGGCGCGTGCTGCGTGGAGAGGACCACCGTATCAACAGAGTGCGGCTTGCCATCGACATAGCGCATCGTGACTTGCGATTTGGCATCGGGCCGCAACCATGGAAGACGGCCATCCCGACGGATCTCGGCCTGGCGTTGTACCAGCCGATGCGCGTAGTAAATCGGTGCGGGCATCAGTACACTGGTTTCATCACACGCATAGCCGAACATCAAACCCTGATCGCCTGCGCCCTGATCGAGATCGTTGTCATGCGCCTTGTCAACACCTTGTGCGATATCCGGGCTCTGTTTGTCATAGCAGACCATGACGGCGCAACCTTTGTAGTCGATACCGTAGTCGGCATTGTCGTAACCGATATGCTTGATGGTGCTGCGTGCCACGCCGATGTAATCAACGTTGGCGGTGGTGGTGATTTCGCCCGCCAATACCACCAGGCCGGTGTTGCAGAGTGTTTCGGCCGCAACGCGTGAGCGCGGGTCTTGGGCTAAAATCGCATCGAGAATCGCGTCAGAAATCTGATCGGCCACTTTGTCAGGATGGCCCTCGGAAACGGATTCGGATGTGAATAGAAAGTCAGTCATTGGGTAACCCCTCAGTCAGTCAAAAAAATTGCCGCGCAGTCAACGCTCGCGGCATCAAAACAAAAAACGGCAACAAAAACACAATCATGGATTTTAGCAGAAAGGCTGCACAAATTGAAGTCGACATTGATGCCAGGATGCGAGGTTTGCGGCAGTGACATGGCTGTTTCGTGCGCTGGGACATTTGCCGTTGTGGCTCAATCACCGCATCGGTTTTCTGCTCGGTTGGCTTGTCTGGTTGGGGTCCAGCCGCCACCGTCGATTGACGCGTGACAACGTCGCGCAATATGCCCGGTTCAGGAATATGGTCGATGGCAAAGCCCTGTTGCGGGATGCCATCGGTGAGCAAGGGCGCGGCATGACCGAGCTTGCCTTGGCGTGGACGGCACCGCCTGAGAAGTTATACTGCCTCGTCAAAGAGTGTAATGGCTGGGCACAGGTCGAGGCTGCCCAGGCGAACAAGCGCCCGATCATTTTTGTGACACCGCATCTGGGCTGCTATGACATCGCCGGACGCTATATGGCCGGGCGTATGCCAATCACCGCGTTGTATCGGCGTCCCAAGCAAAAATGGCTGGAAAAGATCATGCAGCGAGGTCGCGTTCGGGCCGGTGGAGAAACGGCGGCAGCGGACGCTGGAGGATTGCGGATGCTGTTGCGCGCGCTGAAGAGTGGCGGCAATATTGTCGTTCTACCTGACCAGGTGCCGGGCGGAGGCGACGGCGTATGGGTGGACTTTTTTGGACAGCCCGCGTACACAATGACACTGTTGCCGCGGTTGGCTGCATCCACAAATGCCACCGTGCTGTATTTCTTTGCTGAGCGGCTTCCGCGCGGCGAAGGCTATCGAATACACATTGAATCCATGACAGAGCCTTTTTCCGCGGACCGCAAGACCGCAGCCCTACAGACCAACCGCATGGTGGAAAGGCTGGTCGCTATGGCGCCCGCCCAATATCTGTGGGGTTATAACCGCTACAAGCATCCCGCTGGTGCACCGCTGCCGGAATCACCTTAATGCGTCTTGTTCTGTTTTTACTGTGGTGCTTGCGCTGGCTACCGCGAGGCTGGGTGGCGGCGATGGGGCGTGGGCTGGGCACGCTTCTGTTTCATTGGGGCCGACGCCGGGTGACGTTGATCAACCTGAAATTGTGCTTCCCGCAATTGAGTGAAGCGGAGCGGGAGAACATCGGTCGCGGCGTGTTTCAGAATCTTGCCCGGTCCACTCTTGAGTTGGGACGCGTTTGGTACAGTCCTGTCGACACTGCGCT
>JBDTPE010000321.1:0-4108 GCA_039932875.1 Betaproteobacteria bacterium
GATTTTTGGACTAAAACAACCACCAGTTCGCGGTTCCGCGCCACGTCGCGTGGGGTCGGTATTTCCCAGTGGTGCTGAAGCGACGATCGTCAAATGGCAGACATTGCCTGCGGGTGGGTTTGTAACTCATCTGCGCATTGCTTCCACTGGCGCAACGGGAATTCGTGCCAAATTATTGCTTCCTGCTGAGCTAACGCAAGGCGAATTGCGCGTAGTCGCAAAAATCGGCGACGAGGCGCAAAGAGTGCCGCTAAGCGTGGCACTAAATGGCGAAATCTGGACGCCCGCGACCGATGGATCGTCGCAAATTGTCGAAGTGTTCACCACCCAGGCGGTCGATGGGCTCCGAATAAAGGTGCAGGAAATTGGGCATTTTGAGGAGCTGCCATTCGCCGATAAGGGGCCGGCAGAACCCGCACTAAGCACTGCGGCCGGCACTTGCACCGTAGATGTCGCTTGCACAATTGCCGACGACCCATTGAACGGCAATGCAATCTCCGAGCGCCGCAAATCCGTTGCGAGAATGAGCTTTTCCAGTGGTGGTAGTCTTTTCTCCTGCACAGGTACATTGTTGAATTCCCCTGTCCAGCAGAATTTTTTGATCACAGCAAATCACTGTATTTCTACGCAAGACGAAGCGACAAGCCTGACAACGCGATGGTTCTACGAGGCGAGCACCTGCGGCGGCTCAGTGCGTAGTGATGTCGTGAACTTAAGCGGTGGCGCCAGGCTTGTGTTTACGAATCAATTTGTCGATTCGACATTGCTCGTTCTCAACTCCCCGCCACCCGCCGGGACTATTTTCGCCGGTTGGAATGCGAGCGCGCTATCGGTCAATGCGCCCATCGTCTCAATCAGTCACCCCAAAGGCGACATCATGAAGGCGGCGATCGGGACCGTATCCGTGCCTGGAAGTGCAGACGGCCTAATACGACTCCAGGGCTATCAACAATCCATGTACGGCATCCTGTTTAGTCGAGGAATCATTGAACAGGGTTCATCCGGTTCCGGCTTGTTCACGATGAATAATGGTTCCCTGCAACTTCGCGGCGTACTCTCCAGTTCGACTCTCCGCAATAGTTCGGGGGGGCTGTCGTGCACGGACACTACGGAGAACGCCAACTACGGGCGCTTCGATTATTTCTATCCTCAGATCAAATCTATCCTGGACGGCGCGGGCTTTGTCACCGACGATTTTGCCAACCAGCCGGGTGCATCCATTGCCGCGCTGACTTTCGACGTTCCAAAATCTGCAACGTTGAATTACGTGGGAGACATCGATACCTTCCGCATTAACGTCACCCAGACCGGAACGCTATATGTGAAGTCGACCAGCAACTACGATTTGATCGGTGCCTTGCTTGATGCCAGTGGAAGCGTCCTGGAGAATGACACAACGAACGCGACCAACGACGACGCGGATGCAAGCACCAACGATTTTGGTATCTCCTGGCAAGTGTCACCAGGCACCTACTATCTCAATGTCGCGCCGTGGGTGCCTACCGATCTGACACCAGCCGGTTATAGCGTGACGGCTTCATTCACGACCGCGACGACCAACTACACGTCGCTGTGGTGGGCCGGCGAAGCCGAGAGCGGCTGGGGAATCAACTTCAACCATCAAGGCAACATTATTTTTGGTACGTTGTTCACCTATGATGCGGGCGCCGGCATCTGGCTCATCTTGAGTCGCGGCGATCTTCAGCCAGACGGAAGTTATTTGGGCAAACTCTATCGAACTTCTGGCCCTGCATTTAACGCCGTACCGTTCACTCCAATTACGGCTGCAAATCTGACCGAAGTGGGGTCGATGCGGGTGGCATTTTCGAGCCCGACTACGGGCACACTCACCTACAACGTGGGAAGCCGCAGCGTGACCAAGAGTATTTCCAAACAGACGTTTGCGACGCAGCCCAATTGTGGCTTTACCGGCACCAACCGAAGCTACAACAGCAACTTTCAGGATTTGTGGTGGAATCCAAACGAATCGGGCTGGGGTATTAACCTGACACACCAGAGCGACATTATTTTCGGAACGTTGTTTACCTATGACGCAACCGGCAAGGGTATGTGGCTGATTTTGTCGCGCGGAGACCGCATCGCTGGGACGCAGAATTTCGCTGGCGCACTGTACCGCACCACAGGGCCGAACTTCGATGCTCAGCCATTTACGCCCATCACGCAGGCTAACCTCACTCAGGTCGGCAACATGCGTCTTGAATTCACCGACGGAAATACCGCGAAGCTGATCTACGACGTGAATGGCGCATCGGTTACCAAGAACATTCAACGTCAGACCTTCGATGCGTTCCGGCCGGATTGCCGAGCGCCATAGCGATTGTTGCTTTACAGAAAAAAGGGGCGCGGATAGCGCCCCTTTTCACATCAGCGCCAATCCTCCCGCAACGTATAATTCGCCCTCTCGCGCCCATAGCGCCGTCCGACTGATTTCCACTCAAGACTCCCCGCAATGAACTCGTCACCACAGGAAGCCCTGCTCGCACTCGTCGAATCGCTAGACCATGAAGGTCGCGGTGTCGCGCATGTCGACGGTAAAGCCGTATTCATCGAAGGCGCGTTGCCGCGTGAACTGGTGCAGTACCAGCCTTCGCGCAAGAAAAAGAATTTTGAAACTGCCAAATTACTGAAAATCCTGCGCGCCTCAAACGAGCGGATTCCAGCCAAGTGCAACTTCTACGAAATCTGCGGCGGCTGCGCGATGCAGCATGTCGATACCAGCATGCAAGTGGCGGCCAAACAACGGGTGTTGGAGGACAACTTCGCTCGTATCGGCAAGGTCACACCCGAACGAATTCTTCCGCCCATCTATGCCGCACCCTGGCAATACCGCCATCGCGCGCGCCTCTCGGTAAATTACGTCGAGAAGAAAGGTGGCGTGCTGGTTGGCTTCCGCGAGAAAAAATCGAGCTACGTCGCGGACATGCATTCTTGTGAGGTCCTCGCCGGCGGCATTGGCAAGATGATAGACCCGCTACGCAAAGTATTGAGCACGCTGGACATTCGCAACCGCATCCCACAGATCGAAGTGGCGGTAGGCGAACGCGTTAGCGCGCTGGTGCTGCGCCTGCTGGAGCCCCTGACCGATGGGGACGAAGCCAAGCTGAGGGTGTTTGCCGATGAACACCAGATTCAATGGTGGGTGCAGGTCAAGGGGCCGGAAACGGCCGTGCCATGGTATCCGATGGACGCGCCCGCACTGACCTATCTGCTGCCGGAATTTTCGCTGGAGTTGAATTTCCGGCCGACCGAATTCACTCAGGTGAACCACGCGGTGAATTGCTTGATGGTTAAGCGCGCGATGGATTTGTTGGACCCGCAGCCTGGAGAATTTATTGCCGATTTGTTCTGCGGATTAGGCAATTTCAGCTTGCCCATCGCGCGGCTGGGGGCCAACGTGATTGGCGTAGAAGGTAGCGAATCGCTGGTGCAGCGGGCCACCGACAATGCAGTGCGCAATGGCTTGGCCCACGCCGCGCGCTTCTTTGCGGCAGACTTGTATACCGATCAAGAGTCCGCGATGAAGAAGATTCCGCCGGTGACAAAAATGTTGATCGACCCGCCACGAGATGGCGCTCTGGAAGTATGCAAATTACTCGGCCCAGACCGGCGACCTGAACTTAAACGTATCGTTTACGTTGCCTGTAGTCCCGGCACACTGGCGCGCGATGCTGGAATGTTGGTTAACGAACAGGGCTTCACCTTGAAGGCGGCTGGTGTGGTCAACATGTTCCCGCATACAGCACACGTGGAATCGATCGCGATTTTCGAGCGGGATTGAGAATTTTAATAAAACACCAGCATTGGCGCGCCTTTCTAGACTTTTTTGGCCTGCAAGGCGCGCCAATGCTAGTGTTTGAGTCATAGAAATAAAAAAGCGGTCGGGAATGAATTCCGACCGCTTTCTTTTGGGTCGCGCTTTATCAGTCGCTGCTTGTGATTCCAAGCAATGCCAGAAGATTGGCAAAGATATTGTAGATGTCCAGATAGATTGCCAATGTCGCACTGATGTAATTGGTCTCGCCGCCGGTAATGATGCGGTTCACGTCATACAGCAACAGCGCGGAGAAAATGCCGATGGCCAAGACCA
>JBDTPE010000322.1:0-4101 GCA_039932875.1 Betaproteobacteria bacterium
ATCAGGCGCGCCAAAGCTTGACAACGCAAAAGAAGTAATCGCCTCAAAACTCTTCGCGAATCCGCACGTAGCTGGCGAATCGCGGCGTGCCTTTGTTGGTCAGGCCACGATAGGTGTAAGTGATGATCGTGCCGACGGCTGGAGGATTTTTTCGCGTTGCATCGCTGAATCCCGTGCCGATATTGAACCGGCGTCCGTCGGGCATTTCGACCCTCAAGGCGCCCATTTGACCGTGATATTTTCCTTTGCCGGGGATATGGTCAACAATTTTTGCCTCAGTATCAAGCTGCGGTTTCAGTTTGAGCAAAACATCGCTCCGACCGGTCACATAAGGCGCGCTGGCGAGATGCAGCATCAAACCCTCGCCGCCTTTGCGGACGACCTGGTCGAGTTTGCGTTTTAGCGCAATGCGATCAGCGATGTTGAATTGTTCCACGGCGACGAGTTGCGGCCAATTTGCTGCGTCGACAACTTGCCGAATTCTTGCAACGCGATCAGCGAATGTACCTGTGCCGTCCGGAAGCTCAAACACCATATATTTGATTTGCCGCCAGTCTTCGTCCAGCGGTGTCGTTTTGCGTACAAAACCGGAGAGCCGTTCAAACGCGCCGCGCGCCAGCCACAATTCGCCGTCCAGTTTTTCGGCGGGTAGTTTGGCGACAAACCAATTGGGAGCGTTGACAGTACGTCCGCTTCGGAAGCGCAGGTTTTTGCCGTCCCAGATGGCGCGTACACCGTCGTATTTCTCACTCACCAGATACAAACTCGGGTCGACGTGCTCCCCAAGCATATTGGCTAGCAAAATGGGCGCGGGCTGGTTTGCGTACACGATGGCAACCGTGGATAGCAACATCGAGCAGGCCAAAATCCGAATGGCGGAATGCCATCGATAGTTCAATCGCATAGCCAGTGCATGGCCCGTTGGTGACGCTATATTGGCAAACGCGGCAGTTTGGGCGGCATATGCGCGATTGCGCCCTTGCACATCACGCTGCCCGTGGGCTGACCGGTAGGCGATCCGCCCGGTGGTTCCTTGGACAGCGCAAACACCAAGCCTCCTGACAGCTTTTCGTCAATGCCGGTGAATACGAGCCTGGTTTCGCCAACATCATTGATGACTCCCAAAGACCGGGGGGCACCATCCTTTGGGACGACCCAAAGTTCCAGCGCCATGCCATTCATGGTTTTCCACGGTGTGACCATCTTCACCATGAGTAGTCCAGGTTTCGATTGCTCAACGAAAACACGCGCCACGTTGTTATCTTCGGCAAGGACCGCCGTCAGCATCGGACTTTGCTCGATGGGTTTCAGCGTCAACATTGTTGTCATGAGGGCAACAGCCAAGGCGCTCGCGCCCAAGCCCAGTCCGCGCCAGAAGCTAAGATTTTCCCACAGTCCCGCTTTCCTGCTTGCAACAACCGCATTGCTTGCGCCTCCGAGCCGCGCTTCAATTTTTTTCCATACGCGAGCGTGTGGGTCCACTGGTGCGAGCCGTTCGGCCAATGGCGACAGATGAGTTTCCCAGCGTTCGACATCAGCCCGCAGTGTGGCGTCGCGTTTTAAATAGTCCTCAAAACGCCTGCGTGCACCACCACGTAGTGTCCCCAACACATATTCTGATGCCAGCCTGCTGCGAAGTTCAGGATTGCCCAGTTTCATGATTCCAGGCATCCCTTCAACTTCAGCAAGCCACGCCGGATGTGCGTCTTCACGGTGCCCAGCGGTTTGCCCAAATGGCTGGCAACTTCGGAGTGCGAAAGGCCCTGAAAGAAGGCAAGCGAGATGGTTTGCTGCTGCTCGCCATCGAGGCCTTTCATACAGTGCTCGATTTTCACCTGGTCGCGCCGTGTATCCAACTGATCATCCGGGCCCGGGCGCTCATCTTCCATATTGCTCGCAAAGTAATCGTCCTCATCCTGCACCTCGAGAAAGGGTCGGCGGACGATATCGAGGCTGCGATTCCTCACGATCGCCGTCATCCAGGTCATGGGTGCGGATTGCGCGACTGCGTATTTGGTGGCGTTGTTCCAGATATTCACAAAGCTATCCTGCAAAACCTCTTCGGCAATATGCCTCTCACGGACTATACGAAGCGAAACTGCAAACAGTTTCGATTTTGTCGCCTCATATAGTTCGGCAAACGCAACACGGTCACCGATGCCAGCCTGAGCCAGTAAAGACGCCAGCCGCTCGTTGGCGACATTGGAGGCCTGTGGAAGTGTGATTGCCATGGCGTCAGTGGGTCTCAATGGTTGACGCATGCCGACGCCAGCAAACGTCAACGACGCCCGCATGGCGATTCAAGGTGCGCGCCAGAATGAACAGAAAATCGGATAGTCGGTTCAAATACTGCAGAGAAAGCGCTGAAACAGGGTCGCTGTCGGCGAGCGCAACGAGGCTTCGTTCCGCGCGGCGCGCAATGGTGCGCGCCAAGTGGCAGCACGACGCGGCGCGAGAACCACCCGGCAGAATGAATTCCTTGAGCGGTCCAAGGTCGGCGTTCAGGCGGCTACTTTCGCCGTCGAGAAAGCTGACATGTTCGCTCGTCAATACCGCAGTCCCCGGGATGCAAATTTCACCGCCGAGATCAAATAACTGGTTTTGAATGCGAACAAGCGTCGCGCGCGCCGAGTCAGGCAACGGTTCGGTAAGCAGCAGACCGAGCATGCTATTGAGTTCATCGACATCGCCAATAACCACTACGCGGAGAGCGTTCTTTCTGACGCGGGTGCCGTCACCAAGTCCGGTTGTGCCAGCATCACCGGTGCGAGTTGTGATTTTTGTTAGTCGATTCCCCATCGGCAGATTATATGTGCTTCGGCGTCAATTTTGAGATTGCGCTTCGCGGTCGCTGACGACGAAAGGCGCTGCCTGCATGACCATGCCTGCACATTCGCAAAAGACGCTAGGTGTCGCCGGACTTGGTATCATTGGATCTTAAGAAATCAGCGCGACGCGTGAATGACACCACAAAAATTCAATTTCCTTGATTTTGAACAGCCAATTGCCGAACTGGAAAGCAAAATCGAGGAACTGCGCTTTGTGCAGGACGATTCCGCCGTCGATATATCGGCCGAAATCGGAAAGCTCGCCAAGAAAAGCCAGGGCCTCACCAAGGACATCTACGCCAAACTGACCGCATGGCAGATTTCGCAGGTGGCCCGACACCCGCAACGCCCTTATACCCTCGATTACATCAGCATGATGATGACCGACTTTGAGGAATTGCATGGCGACCGGACCTTTGCCGAGGATTTCGCGCTAATTGGCGGGCTTGCGCGCTTCAATGGCCAGTCCGTTATGGTTTTGGGTCACCAAAAGGGGCGCGATACCAAGGAACGGCAATTCCGCAATTTCGGTATGCCGCGCCCTGAAGGCTACCGGAAGGCGCTGCGCCTGATGAAGCTTGCCGAGAAATTCGGCGTGCCGATCGTGACCCTCATTGACACACCAGGCGCCTACCCGGGTGTTGGCGCAGAGGAGCGCGGACAGTCGGAAGCGATAGGCCACAACCTTTACGTGTTGGCGGGCCTGCGCGTTCCGGTGGTTTGCGTAATCATCGGCGAGGGGGGCTCCGGTGGCGCGCTGGCGATCGCCGTCGGCGACGTAACTTACATGCTTCAATACTCTACCTACTCGGTCATTACGCCAGAAGGCTGTGCGGCGATCTTGTGGAAAGACTCGGGCCGGGCATCAGAGGCGGCCGAAGCGCTGGGCATCACTGCGCCAAAGCTCAAAGCGCTCGGTCTGATTGACAAAATAATCACTGAGCCCTTGGGTGGGGCCCATCGGGATCCGCAAGCGATGGCAGCAACGCTGAAGAAAGCCATTGCCGATTCCTTGAAAACGCTCTCAGAGAAATCGCCGGACGTTATCGTGCAGGAACGACAGAAGAAATTGCTGGGGCTGGGTAAGTTCAGGGAGTTGGTTGAATAGCGCCCGCATAACGCGACAGAGCACTATATCTGGCGCAGCTCGTAGCGATATTATCGCTGTAGAAGTGCGCCAAATATAGAGATTGAAGTTTTCGGGTCGCAATCCCATCCTTGTTGACCCACCTAAGCGAGCCCAAATCTGGCTAAGTTAGGTCCGTAACGCAGC
>JBDTPE010000323.1:0-4079 GCA_039932875.1 Betaproteobacteria bacterium
TCGAAATGCTGGTTGGGCTGACATTGCTGGGCGTCATGCTGATCCTCATTTATGCGTCACTCAACGTCGGCCTGCGGGCATGGGATACCGGCGAAAAACGCGTTTCGGAAGCCTCTCGTCAGCGTGTCGTGCAGAGCTTTCTGCGCCGCGAATTGAGCCAGCTTTTCCCGGTGCGTTGGCGCGGGATTCCTGAATCCAGAATCGCTTTTGAAGGCGCGAAGGACGATCTGAAATTTGTCACCATGCTGACCTTGGGTGCGTCGGCGCGGGAAGGTGGAATGCAATGGGGGCATCTTTACGTTGCCGCCGACGAAGCGCCAGGCGGCGAGCGCCGTCAAACGCTGTTCATCAAGCGATCCGCGTTCAACCTGCAAGCCAAGGACTGGGACGGAATTGACGACGCCAAACCGATCCCGCTGGTTATGGGTGTGAAGTCTTTTGAGCTTGGTTACTATGGAGCAGAAAATGACACTGCCGATCCGCAGTGGACCAGCGAATGGACCAATCCGTTGCGCATGCCCCAACTCATCAGGATTACGTTGCAGGTCGATGATGGACGCAACGTTCCGCCGCTCATCGTTAGCCTCCGACTGGGTGAAGAAGCGGGTTGCTACGACAACGCATTCCAACGGCAATGTGGGCCGCGACGCACATGAAGCGAGCCACGTTACCTGCCGCGCGAATGTTCAGGCAACAAGGCATTGCGCTCATCATCGTCTTGTGGATCATGACCTTGTTGATGCTCATCGCCTCGTCCTTCATCTACGCGATGCGAACCGATGTGGTCATCGTTGCCAATTCGGTAACGCGTGCCCGGCTGGAAGCCGCTGCGGACGCTGCGGTCCAACGTGGCATCTTCGAAATGTTCAAGCCACCGCAATTGCCTGGGCGATGGACCACGGATGGCGTTGCGCAAGCGTGGGGCTATCAAGGCATTGCCGTTGAAGTCAGTATGACGGACGAGTCTGGTAAAATCGATATCAATACGGCTTCAGATGCGCTCTTGCGGGGCTTGTTTCTTTCGCAAGGCCTGAAAGAGGATGAGGCCGCATCCATTACCGATGCGATAGGCGACTGGCGCGACCCTGACTCTTTGAAGCGCTTGCGCGGAGCAGAAGAAGCCGAATATGTCGCCGCCGGTTACACTTACAAACCAGCCAACGCGGCGTTCCAGTCAATCGAGGAATTGCGCCTCGTCATGGGCATGACGCCAGAACTATACGAGAAAGTTGCGCCATTGATTACGATTTACTCACGTCAGCCAGGCATCAATGCCGGAATCGCATCGCGTGGCGTACTGCTGGCCTTGCCCGGCACTAGCGGCGCAATCGTCGACCAGTATATTGCCCTGCGTGAACAGGCGCGCGCCACGAAACTGCCAATTCCTCAAATTCCTCAATTTGCTGCGGCGGCACCGTATTCAAGCTTTGCCAATGGTATTGTGATTATTCGCGCGGTGGCCACCGAAGGCGCGGGCAGTCAGGCGAGCAGTTTTGTCCGCGAGGCCGTCGTCATGCGTCTCGCCACGCCCAAAAGACCCTACACTTTTCTACGCTGGAAAGAGGGCACGACTGCGCTGCCGGTGGTGCCGGCGGACACGCTCGTTTCATCGCAATGACCGCATCATGACCCCAGCACAATCATTACCATTGTCCGCTCCCGCCACCGCTTCCAGTGCGGGAGGAATTCGGCCACTTTGGCATTGGTGGACCGGCGAGCTCAAGGCTATGCTGCCCGCTTCCATCGCACGTTGGCTCGACGGCGAAGCCGTCGCGACAGATGTCGCCATCGACGAGCACGGCTTGACAATTGTTACACGCGATTCGGGTGGCGCCAACGCTGAGCCACCGCGCCTGGTGCCACTCGACGCGCTAGCCAGCAGTACGATATTGCGAGACTTGATCGCGACCGAGCGGGATCGGGTACGTCTGGTGTTGACGCCCGAACAGGCGCTGGTGAAGACGATCACCCTGCCACTCGTCACGGAAGAAAATCTACGCGAAGTCGTCGGTTTCGAGCTTGACCGTCACACGCCGTTTACGACTGCGCAAGCGTATTACGATGTACGGGTCATCAAGCGTGACGCACAAAACGAAAAAATCTTGGTCTTGCTGGCTGTGGCGTCCAGGTCGCAGGTCACCGGGTTACTCGATACATTGCGCCGCGCCGGGCTGTCCTGTAACGCCATTGGTGTCAGCGGCTCCGGGCCGGTGGAACTGAAGGCGCTCGATTTGCAGCCGCCGGCAGACAAGCCGCCGCGGCGATTGAGCCGCATGCACCAGATCAATCTGGGCCTGCTGGCACTCGCTGCCTTGCTGGCATTTGCGGCTGTCATTCTGCCCATTTGGCAGAAGCGCGAGGTCGTCAAAGTGCTTGTTCCCCTGGCCGAAAAATCGCAGACTGAATTTCTGGTTAGCGAGCGGGTCTATTCCGAATACGTAAAACTTGCCGCTGATTACAATTTTATTGCTGCAAAAAAACATGCGAACTATCCGGTGGTGGCCATCATCGAGGAGTTGGCCAGGACGTTTGACGACACAACCTATTTGCAACGGCTAGACATCAAGGCAAATGGCAAAACGCGTGAAGTCTCCGTTATGGGCGAGACGCAGTCGACATCCAAAGTGATCGAAAGCCTCGAACAGTCGCCGACGGCACTATTTCAAAACTCGAAGCAGTTGACTGCTGTCATACGTATTCAGTCGAACACCGAGCGTTTTAATGTTTCGGCTGAGATCAAGCCGCGCCCGGTACCGCCGCTTGAAACCATCGACGACGTGTCCGCGCCAGCAATTGCCAGCGCAGCGTCGGTGCCGACCGCCACCGTACCTGCGACGCCGCTTGGGCCTGCCGGTGTGACGGGCATGGGTGTTCCCGTTAGTGCACCCGCGATTACGCCAGTTGGGCCAGCCAACAACGCCGTGCCAGCCTTGGTGTCGCCAATGCAGCCCGGCCCTGCTACCCTGCCGCCACTGCCGATAAATTCTCCGACTCCACCAGCGATGCCAGTAAAACCTCCCGTTGCAAAGAAGACTGGCACATGACGATTCCGAACCTGCCAACCTGGCTGCCATCAGAGCCCCGCAAACGCCGCTGGCTGGCGCTGGCATTGTTGGTGACGTTTGTTTCACTGGCTGCCGCTGCAGTCGCCGTACCGGCGCTGCTGCTTCATCGATACTATGACGAAAATATTGCCAGCCTCAGTCGACGAGTCAGCACCCAAACAGCCTTCAATGCACAGCGGCCCCGAATAATGGAAAAGCTGGCCGTGCTGAAACTTAGAGAAGTCAAGAAAATGTATTTGAAAGGGACGTCAAGTGCGCTTGCGCTTGCCGAACTGCAGGAAACGGTGCGAACCACCATCGAGGCCAACGGCGGACGGGTATTATCGGCCGTTCAGGGTATCGCCGCCAAGGAGGAGGGGGCATTCAGGCCGGTGACCGCAAACTTCAGCCTGGCCGTTAATAACGTGAATTTTCGGCGTGTTCTGTATGCCTTGGAAACCCGCGAGCCATATCTGTTTATCGACACCGTTGGCGTTAATCCGCAAGTTCCCTCCGCGTTTCGTTCGGTCCCGGGGGTAGTCGAGCCTGACATGATTGTTTCGCTTGAAATTCGCGGTTACGCGCTTAAAGTGGCGAGTGACGCGGCGCCTGCAGTGCCGCCACCGAAAGAAAAAGGAGGATCTACATGAAGTCCTCGGCACAGCGCTGGTTCCAGCAAAATGGATTGACGGCGTTGATCAGCTTGCTAGCGCTGGGTGCGCTTGTCGCCATTGGCTTTGAAACCCGCTGGGGAACTAGCATGAGTACAGGTCCCGACGTGATGGTGGGCAAGGTGAATAAAAGCGATGACACGTCGTTGCTCCCGGCATTTGCGTTACCGGCGATCGACGCTGGATTCAAGGAAACCGTCGAGCGTCCCCTGTTCCTGCCGACACGCCGCCCCGTTCCGATAGTCACTGGCGCAGCCCGACCATTGATGGTCAAGGGCAAATACCGACTCGCCGGTACCGTCGTAAATCAGGCGGTGCCGGTTGCGTTTCTGGTTGATATCGCAACGGGAAAGAGCATGCGCGT
>JBDTPE010000324.1:0-4061 GCA_039932875.1 Betaproteobacteria bacterium
CGTGCGGCAGTAATACGAAGGTGACCCTAGTCGGCCGATCGGCGCAAAGCCATTGATGTGCATGCGCTCGCCAAGCAGATGATCGGCAACGTGAAACATGACGACTTCGCCGACAAAAATTGTATAAGCGCCCAGCGCCTGTTCGCTATGCAGTTTGCACTCCATGCTCGCCTGTGATTCGGCTACACGCGGAACCTTAATGCGTTCTGAAGCGGCAATTCGCAAACCGGCGGCAATCAATTCGCTCTCATCGGCCGGGAAATCAGCGGCCGAGACATTCATGGCGGTCAGCACCTCCTCGGTTACCATGTTGACCACAAATTCGCTGCTGGCAGAAATGTTGTTCGCCGTGTCTTTTCTGCTGCCATCGTCGTTTCGTCCGACGCTGATCAACAGATACAGCGGATTGCTGCCCACGGCGTTGAAGAAACTGAACGGCGCCAGATTAACGACTCCCTCGCTGTTTTGTGAGCTTACCCATGCGATCGGCCTCGGCACCACCAGATTGGTGAGCAGTTTGTAGTTGTCGATGGCGGTATTGGTGGTTGGATCGATGAGCATGAGGATTCCAGAGGGACCGACATTCATCGGCAACTGAAAGTATAAGGGCCGGGGAAAGGCGGTGAGATCGCGCGCGCAAATAGCAGCCGTATTCAAGGCACAATATCGGCAATATGAAACCAACACCGCTTACCGCCCATGACGGCCACGCCCTTTCCGGCTATCGCTTTGACCCGGAAGGTGCACCAAAGGCCAGCATTGTCATCGCGCCGGCAATGGCTGTACCGCAATCGTTTTACACCTTGTTCGCGCGTCACCTTGCCGCGAACGGATTTGCCGTCTGGACGTTCGACTATCGCGGCACCGGCGAATCAATGCGTGGCAGCATGCGCGGCGCGAAGGCCGATCTTACCGACTGGTATGCGCGCGATTACGATGCCGTGGTGAGTCTGGCGGCAGATACGCACACCGATGCGCCGGTGTTTGCCGTAGGCCACAGTTTTGGTGGACAGTGCGCGCCTCTGCTGCCCTCGCGTGATCGCCTGGCAGGGCTAGTGAACATTGCCGTCGGCAGTGGATCGGGGCGCCACCTGATGCCAGGGATTCGCCGTACAGCACCGCTAATGTGGCACGTCATGGCACCTTTGTTATGCCCGATGTTCGGCTACTTTCCCGGTGCAATGATTGGTGTGGTGGGCAATGTGCCCACTGGGGCGATGTTCCAGTGGCGGCGCTGGTGCCTTACACCAGACTATATTCTTACCGGTGAGCCCGGCGCTCGCGAAGCCTATGCCAGTGCTCAATATCCGGTATTGGGCTTGACCTTTGCAGATGATGAATTACTGCTAGAAGACGGCTCGCGCATGATACACAGCGCGTACAAGCAGCAGCCGGCCGACTACCGCTACATTTCACCTGATCAGGTCGGGCTTAAGCGCGTTGGGCACTTCGGCTTCTTCAAGCCGCAGAGCGAAGCCGCGCTGTGGCCGATGGTCACGACGTGGTTGGACGAGAAAATCGCGACTCGCTCAGGCGCGGCCGCCGAGTAGCCGCGACGGCAACATCACGATGGACTTTAGCAAGGCGAACACGCCCTCAACGGCGATGCCGAGCAGACGGAACGGCAGCAACAGCAGCCAGATTACGGGATAGAGAATCAGCGCCAGTACCGCCAACGGCCAGCACAGCACGAACAAAATAAGCCAGAGCACGAATTTCATCATTTGGTCCTCATCAGGGTTTGGCTAGCAGCTAACGCAGCGTGCGGCGATTCGAAGGGCATAGTTTAGTCATCGCAGTCGGTCTGGGCTATTGCTGGGCGACGAAATGCAGGTGACGATGACTGATTTGTGTGACATCTGAGCAATGAAAATCAAACGCCAGCATCCACGCGCCTCGCAGGGTGAAAAGTGCTGAAGAAGTCCGTAAATGCTAGTGTTTCCTGTTTTAACATTCGCCAATTCCGTCTACATGACGCGAAATATCAGAACCGGTTATCAGCCGCGTTCATACCGAATGGTGTTGAAGTTCTCTTCGGCTGAAGGCGGCTCCGATGGTAAGCCACGGCATACATAACGCACGTGAGCCGAGGAGAAACAAGAAGCCAGGAACACTTGAAACTGAGCCGCGCCACTTGTACCAAGCGCCAAAATAGGCAACGTAAAACAACGCACCTACAAGCAGCACCGGTCGCAACGATTGGATGCATGCTCTCAAGAACTCGACGAAGTGACTAAACCAGAGACGCATAACTTGAAGGTGAGCGGAGCTGCGCTGCCTTATCGCGCGGCGTCCAACGACCGAACGGAGCGAGCTAGACCTTAGTGCTAGGGGTCAGCTTTTTCGCCATGCGACTTGACCTCTTGGTACATTGCCACGATACCGGGTGTGGCGATATCGCTCCATAGTTTCAATTCTTCTGTAATTTTCGCGCCCGGTTGTATTTTGGTGTGGAGTCCTTTTCCATCATTGCATGCGGCCATTCTTGCCTTGATGACATTTAATTTCGCAACACGGACAGCCTCCGCAGCGCGGGCCAGTTTTTCCGACCCTCGATCCACTGCGATGGCATGGCGAAGGGCTATCTCCCGGCGCACCAAAATCTCGAGCTTTTTTGTGGGTTCCGAACGTGGCACATGCGTCGGCACAGATGCCCTCTATATAGTAAATGGAGCACAAAGTCTCCCGAACATTCTAGGAGATGCGCGAAAAAAAACGCTTGCAATCATTTGTTTCGGTAGAAATACACATAAATGTACAGTCACAACGGAGTTGAGTTCTGCGTCAAGTTGTTTTGGATATTTTGGCGTAATTTCACTGTTCGTCTTTTGGCTGATGGGACGCAAACTGGCAACGAGGAACGGATGCTTAGCGAACGGTAACCCGCCGACTTTGCATTCTCCAAGCCATTTCTATTCACGCAACGAAAATATTTGGTGCGCTCATTTTAGGCCACCAGCTGAGAACACCCGCGGATACTCCACGAATAGCCAACCCGCGACCGTGTTTTGGCGTGCTCAATATAGTTGACATCATGATTAACTATTAATATGATCATTACATAAAACTACTGAGCCCACCTGTCAAGAATATTGGCGCAAGAAATGAAAAATCCCCCCAAAGGCTGGCCGCGCATCACATCGGGAATTTACTACCGCGAGGCGGGAAAGATGATCGATTGGCTGTGCGAGGCCTTCGATTTTGAAGTGAAACTCAAGGTAGAGGGCGACAATGGGCGCATTGAGCACAGTGAGCTTGTTTATGGCGATGGTTTGATCATGGTCTGCGACGAGAGGGTTGGCGAAGCAGCGGCGCGATGGGGGGTGGAGTTGAAAAGCCCGCTGTCAGTCGGCGGCGCGAACACGCAGGGCTTGATGGTCTACGTTGACGACGTCGATGCGCATTGCGCCCGCGCCCGTGCCGCAGGGGCGAAGATTGTCGATGAGCCATCCGTGCACGATTACGGCGAAGATTATTGGGCGGACAGAAGCTACGGCGCTGTCGATCCCGAGGGGCATTGCTGGTGGTTTACGCAGCGCGTTCGCGATCCACGCGCGTGACAGCCAGATCAACGGCATCAGAGAATCGCAGCGCTGCAATTGACCGCGCGCTGTCTGCGCTTTCCGATCCTACCAGGCGGGCCGTGGTGGACTTGCTGCGTATGCAGCCACGCCGAGCGGGCGAACTGGCTGATGCGCTAGACATGAGTGCACCTGCATTGAGCCGCCATCTACGCGTGCTTCGACAGAGCGGGGTCATTGCCGACGACGCTGTCGAAGAAGATGCACGGGTAAAGCTCTATCGCCTGCAACCCGAAATATTCACAACGCTGCGCGATTGGCTAGATGAAGTGGAGTCATTCTGGGGTGAGCAATTGCAGTCATTCAAGGCGCACGCTGAACGCAAATCCACGAGCCGCCGCAAATGAGCGGCACGACCGGTGCCAGTGATCAAGCGACGGTAACCGTTACCATCGGCGTGCGCCCCGAGGAAGCCTTCCTGCTATTTACCCGCGACATCGATCTTTGGTGGCGGCGCGGGCCGCGCTTTCGCAATGCGCC
>JBDTPE010000325.1:0-4057 GCA_039932875.1 Betaproteobacteria bacterium
GTGATTTCTGGTGGCGCCGAAGCGAATTGGGCGCCAAACGATTGGCTATATTTACTGCCGACGACGAGTGCGTCGAGATTGGCGCTAATGACGGTATGAGCGGCATTGGCATCAAAGCCGACCAAGGTTATCGGTGCAGTCATTGGCGGTACGTACAAAAGCTCGCGATAGATGCCCGGCTTGACGTGAATGAAGATTCGGTCTTGGCTGCCGGAGGCCGCCTGCTCAGATACCGCTCGGTTTACCGCTGCCTGAACCGTTTTGAATACTGTTTTTCCAGTTGCCGTAGTGGCGGCATCCACGATGTAGTTGGTTTTCAGGGTTGCGCCAGTGGCGAGCGGATCAGACAGCGGATCCCAAGGGTCCGAGCTTTCACTGCCTGCCTGACCTGTGGTTTTGAGAACGTTGGTATACGAATACGTCTCCGCGTCATGCGACGTCAACTGCGGTCGTTTGCTACTTGACAGTGCCGGCAGAATTGGAAACGGGACAAACGCGCCATCGCAGGATTTACCTGGTCCATTGGACGGGCTGCCGGATACTTCTGCATCGTCGCCTGCTGGTAACGGTTGAACCGGACCCGGCCCGAGGACAAGTTTGGCGTGTTCGATCTGCATCATTGGATTGCCGTCGATCACCACATCGTTCAACGTGGCCATCAGCGGGCGCGCGGAATTGAAACCACGCAGAATGATGCGGCCCGGCGTCATGCTACGCACGTGTTCAAACACAATATCTCGGTATGCGGGGATCTTGTTACCCGCGGCTTTCTTGTCGTAGCGCGTATCGATGTCGAGCGGCGCGCGTACATTGGTTAAACAGACATGTCGATAGCGCACATTGCTGACGTGTCCACCGCGGGATACATCGCTCTTAATGCGCAGGCCGGAAGTTGCACCTTCCATAGTGAGATTCTCCACCAGCACATTGCGCACGCCGCCATTGGTTTCACTGCCGATGGACATGCCGTGTCCATTGTAAAAATGGTTATGAAGAATCGAGATATTCTCGGTTGGACCATTGCCACCGGCCTTGATGGCAACGTTGTCGTCGCCGGTGCGAATGAAGCTGTGGGCAATCGTCACGTTACGAGACGAAATGGGATCGATGCCGTCTGTATTGCGAGCATCGGCGGGCGTATCGATTTTCACGCCCCAGGCGGTGAAGCCATCGACGCGATTGAGGGTGACGTGAAAATTGGGGGAGTTGCGCAGCGTGATTCGATACAGGTTGAAATCGGTGCTGTTGCTGATTTCGATGAGGCGGGGAACGTTCTGTCTGGTCTGCTCCTTTTGGGCACGCCGCGCAATTTGCCACCAGCTCTCCATCTTGCCATCGATGAGCTGTCCACCTTGCCCGTCGATCACGCCGTCGCCCATGATGCCGCTGCCACGGGTGCGATCAGCCGTGATGAAGGGCCTGCAGCCTTTACCTGTCGTGTTGTTGGTCCCGCAGCTCTTCTGTCCGCGATCATAGGCATGCGGATCCGTGGTGGCGAACAGTGTGACGCCGACATCGAGCACGAGAGTCACGCCGCTCTTCAATACCAGCGCACCCGAGACAAACGCACTCATGCCGTTGGCGATGGCGAGTCGCACCGCGTGGCCAGTCCCGCAAGCATTGATCGCATCTTGAATTCGTTGGGTGTCGTCTGCACGTCCTGCGTTTGGCGTGTTTCGTGCCGCAATCAAGACTGAGCATACAGGCGGTACCAGCGGCTCACTGACCGTACGTGTGTCCTGCGCGCTTGCGGCACTCGTGATCGCCCAAAACGACAAACAACAGAGTCGTCGTATTGTGATGCGGTTCATTTGGCGATAGCGTCCGGCTTGATTTGGACTGCGAGGGCAGGCAAGGCGGTGACCAGTTCCTGCGCAACCATTCTCGAGAATAGCGCGGCGCCCTTGGCGCCCAAGTGCGTGTAGTCAAATCTGCTTTTGACAACGCCATTCGGCTCCAACTTGGCCACATCTGCAGATATCGTAACTTGAGTCACCGGCTTCGCGGGGGGTGGCTCTTCGGCCAGCGTATCCGCCTCAGACGTTCCCATGGCCGAGACGGCTGCGGCACTATCTGCATTGAGGTCGAGCAAGGGCGCTTTTTTGGCGTCGGCAATTCTGCGTGTGGCGTCGGCCCACGCTTTCAAGTCATTCTGTAACACGCCGTCGCGAAAAATTCGTCTTGTCAGCGGCGTCACCAGCACTGGGACAGCGCCCAGACTTCTCGCGTCCTCCACGTATCGGGCCATGTTGACAGGGAATTCGCTAACCAGATCGGTCGAGCGTCCAGGTTTGCCGGGTTGATCGTTGTGACCGAACTGAATCAGCACATAGGTGGCACGAAACTGTCCGCCTGTACGCAACATATCCATCATCTGTTCCCACAATCCTTCGGTGCGAAAACTGCCCGAACTACGCCCGCCTCTGGCCAGGTTAATACAGGTCACATTTTCCAGAAAGCGTTTACACAACGCATCGCCATAACCGGTACGGGTGGCCATAGTCGAGTCGCCGACGAGGATGACGCGGGTTGCCGTGCGCTCACTCGTCGGCGTTTCAGTTGCGACCGCGTTGAGCGCGAGGAATAGCAGTGGCGCGACGGCAAAAACCCGCATGATGCGGGTACTAGGTCTTCGCAGACATTGTTTTATTCAAAACGGTACCGCCTATCGTCACGTTCTTTAGGACGAGTCCTTCCACGTTATACAAATAGACCGGATTGGCCGCATTCACCGGGGACCCCAAATCACAGTCGCTGATGGTCATATTGGACACTGGCACCACTTTCGGCGACTTATCGGCGCCGTTGTAGCTGGCTGGCACCGGGCCCTGAATCACGATGGCCTGATAGCAGGAGTAATTTCCCGACTTGGTTGCGACATTGCCAACCTTGACATTTGAGATGTGAACGTTGGAAACAACCGGCGGCCGCACTCTGACGTTGTCGTTGATCGGATCGTAATCGCAGTCGATGGTAATGACACCGCCCGCCGATGTGGCGACGGATTGGACGGGGATCGGCGAGCCGGGAAGAGGCTTGTAAAAGGCAGGCGTGGTGCGAACGCCATTGGGAACGTTGATATTGCGAATATGCAAATTGCGCAAGAAGCCGCCGCGGCTCATGTTGGTTTTCAGCCTGATCGCAATATTCAACGGGTCTGTTTTCCAATTCTTGTTTTCGAACGTAAGATTCTGCACGAACACGTTTTGAATCCCTCCGGACATGATGCTGCCAAAAGTGATGGCACCGTGGCCACTGTGCATGACGCAGTTTTGCACGACGATATTCTGGGCCGGCCCATACTGAATGTCAGGCCCTTTACCAGAGTCGATGGCAATGCAGTCATCACCTGTGTCGAATGTGCAGTCCTCGATCAGGACGTGGTCGCAGGCTTCCGGATCGAAGCCATCGCTATTCGGTCCAAGACTATTGGCATAGACGTTTTTTACGTGCACGTTGCGGCAGTTGACCGGATTGTGTTGCCAGAACGGCGTGTTGGTGACCTGGTAACCCTGCATCAACACATCGGTGCAACCGATGAACTGAATCATATGTGTGCGCAGAAAGTGGCCGATGCCGAAAATGCGTTTTTCCACCGGTACGCGCGCCTCGCCGAGCGCACGCAGGAAATTCGAGTCGCGGCGCCAGGTGTCGCCAGTGCCCTGAATGAATTTCATTTCCGCCTCACTGAGGCTAGGCGCGAGTGCGGCGAGTGAGGGCGGGTTCAGCGGATTGACCGAAACCTCCGAACGTGCGGGATCATGTTTTACGTAGTCGCCTGAACCAACCGGGCCATCACCGGATGCGGCCGGTTTGCTACGGCCTTTCCACGACCACCAGCAGTCGGGACTATCAGTGAACTTGACCCCCGCTTGCCCATTGAGGATGCTGGTCCAGTCTTCACCGGTTAGCGCAATATTTTTTTGTCCGTAGGCGTAGACCATTGGCGAGAAATTAAGCAAGTCATTGCCCTCCCAACGTGAGATGACCAGGTTGCCGTTCTTGCCACAGGGAAAATTTCCATATTTGGCGTAATCGGCCGGGTTGTTGCTAAAAA
>JBDTPE010000326.1:0-4057 GCA_039932875.1 Betaproteobacteria bacterium
AACACCTCAAGGACTTTTTCGTCTTTGTTGTATTCGCGGCCGCTAATATCTGCGATCACTGCTGGTCCGTGCAGGTCAACATCCGCTTCTGTTACGTTGAAGTAGGCAACGGGATCACCACCTTCGCCTGCCAGCAACCACGGACTAACCTGACCGGGAAGAATCCTACCGAGTAAAACTCGCGCCTCCGCAAGTGAAGACAAATTTTCGAGAACGTACGATTTCAAGCATTGCTCCTCAACGTGGATTAATTTCGAGGCATATTTTTTTGCTTCAAAGCCATGACCGCTTCCGAGAAATTTATATGACTCCACTCGGCCGACGGCTGTCATAGAATTTTCTCCATTGCTGTCATTCGAATTCTCGCACAATCGCCGCGATGGTACTGCCGAAAAGGCTTGGGCCGCTCTCCAATCGATCAACATCAGCGCGACGTATCCGAAATGGTCAGTTTTCGGCGGCACGAATGGCCAACCACGCCGGAATCTGCACACAACAGATTTCTCACCTGCGGCTCGAAATGTCGGTGATGTTTTGCGCGCCCACGCTCTGAATTGCAACCATGGCATAGCAATGAATACCCACCTCGAACACCGCACCGACACTAGCGTTTCAATTCAGCGGGCGTGTCAATATCCGCAAAAATTCCCGCGTCATCGACGCCGATCTCCTCAACTAACGTCGCATCAGTTTTGAGGATTTCGCGCGCACCAGTATCCCCGGTCAACGCTTGCAGCCGTATGCCGTAAAAGGCTGAAAAACCAACCGGATGCCCGCGTTGGCCGCGCTTCGCGGGCACAACGATACGCGATCCCTTGTCTAACGCGGATTTCACCGCCATGATCGTTTCAACGCGGATCGACGGCATATCACCCAGCACAATCAACCATCCGCTGGCGGCAGACGAGGCAGCCACCCCTGCAGCGATACTGGTGCCCATGCCCTCATCGGCGCGATGATTAATCACTACCTGACAGCCGCAATTTTCCAGCACCTGAATCAGTTCAGCATCGTTTCGCGTCACGGCGACGACATTGTTCGCGCCCGATGCAAATAGATTCGCGGCAGACACTTCAACCATTCGACGCCCATCAGGTAAGCGGGCCAGCAATTTTTGCGAGCCAAAACGCGAGGCCGACCCCGCTGCGAGGAGAATGCAGGCGATCAAGCTATGCAGCGCACGACTGCATCGGCTGTGAAGTCACGCGCGAGGCTGCCAATACCAAACCATTGCGCGCGGCAACCAGTTCCGCAAGGATGGCGATGGCGATTTCTGGCGGCGTGCGGCTGCCAATCGACAGGCCAACCGGACCGTGAAGCTTGGCCACCTGTGCGGGGCTTACGTCAAAATCCAGCAAACGTTTGCGCCGCTCTTCGGAAGTCTTGCTGGAGCCGACGGCACCGACATAAAATGCCGACGTTTTTAGCGCTTCCATCAGCGCCATATCGTCCAGTTTGGGATCGTGTGAGACGGCGACGACGACGGTGCGCCCGTCGGGTTTAAACGCCAGCACGGCATCGTCGGGCATGCCGGCCAGAAAGGTCGTTCCTGGTACCCGCCAGACGCTGCGGTACTCTTCGCGCGGATCGCAGACCGATACCTGAAAGTCCAGCGTGGCTGCGACTTCGGCGAGATAGCGGGCGATTTCGGAGGCGCCGATGATCAACAGTCGCCAGCGTGGACCGTGTATGCACGCGAATTCTCGCTCTGTACGTCCAGTGACATCGCTCTCGGTGGCGGCACGAAATTGCCATTGACCTGTTTCCAGATCCAGTTTGCGGATAAATACTTCACCCGCCGAGATTTTTGCCGACAGCTCGCTCAGTCTCGCTGCGCCCACCGCAGGCTCGATCACCACCTCCAGTTCACCGCCACAGGGCAAACCGAACCGGCGCGCATCTTCGGAGGTGATGCCGTAACGCTCCAGTATCGGCTTGGCGTTCTGAAATTGATCGCGACGCGCGACCAGATCATCTTCAATGCAGCCACCTGACACCGAGCCAATGACGACGCCATCGTCGCGCATGGCCATTAACGACCCAGGCGGTCGCGGGCTCGCGCCAAACGTCTGCGTAACCGTCACCAGCCAAACTTTGCGACCGGCGACCATCCATTGGCGGGCATGTTCAAGCACTTCGAGATCAAGCGATTGCATTGCGCTGTCGCTAGCGGCTAGTTGACGGCCGAAGCGGCCTTTGCCGCTGAACCGATTGCGGGATTGGACGTACGAGTCTGTAACGGCACGATGAGATGGAGCCCGAAATGCTCAGACACTGCGCGCTGATAATCATCAAAATAAGCGGCAGCGAGATTGTGATGCGAGCCGCCTTCGGCTCGGAATAGCCGTTTGGGTGCCTTGGCTGCCGCGTAAAGCTGTTCGCCCATGGCGAATGGAACGATATTGTCTGCAGACCCATGGACAAAAAGGATCGGAATTTTTACGCCGCCAATTCGGCCGATCGTATCAAACCGCTGGGTCACCAGAAACCCAACCGGCAGAAAGCCCCACTTGGTCTCCTTGATCATGTCGGGGACGGACGTAAATGCGCCCTCCAGGATCACGCCACTAGCGTTCATTTCTTTAAGAGCGAGGTGCGTCGCCATGGAGGCGCCCAGCGAGTGTCCAAAAATGAATTTCTTTGCGGTCGGGTTACGTTGTGACAAGTAGCCCCACGCTGCTTCAGAGTCTTCATTAGCCGATTGCTCGGTGGGCGAGCCACCATCGACGAATGTACTTTTGCCGAATCCCCGGTAGTCGATGGCGAGCACCGAAAAGCCCATGGCGTTCCAGCGCGGGACGCGGGTGACACTGCCGGAAAGATTCCAGCGCGCGCCATGCAAATACAACAGCACCGGCGCACCCGGATTATCGTTGGGTGACCACCAGGCATGCAACGTCTCACCTTTGTTGCCAACTGGGATCCTGACCTCTTCAATGCCGGCTGGTGGCCCGCGATAACCGCGCCATTCTCCCTGTACGGGATTGAATATCCAGTCGCCTTGCTTGGTTTCAAGGTACGCGCAGCCACCCGACAAAAGCACAGTAATGCAGGCGGCCACCCAGCCCCATCGCGTTCGCACAAACGATTTGGACCTTGTTGTCGTCACGCCGGAATCCACGTCGTCTTAAACCTTGAACGGCAATTCGCGCAATCGCTTGCCTGTCAGCGCCAACAACGCATTCGAAATGGCAGGGGCGATTGGTGGCGTTCCCGGCTCGCCGACGCCACTCGGTGCTGCGGAGCTGGGTACGACATGGACTTCAATCTTGGGCATGTCGGCAATGCGCAACACCTGATAGTCGTGAAAGTTGTTTTGCTCGACCACGCCATCCTTGAGCGTGATCTGACTATATAGTGCAGCGGACATGCCGAATGCGATAGCGCTTTCAACCTGGGCCGAAATCGTCAGTGGGTTCACCGCGGTACCGCAATCTATTGCAGCTACCACCCGCTTGACCTTGATGTTGCCTTTGTCGAGGGAAAGTTCGACCACCTGCGCGCAAACCGTGCCGAAACTCTCGTGCACGGCTACGCCGCGTGCAACGCCTTTTGGCACCGGCTTTCCCCAACCCGCTTTTTCAGCCGCCAATGCCAACACATTCGCCACTCGTGGCTGCTTGCCCAGATGCTCTTGGCGAAACGCGACGGGATCCTTGCCGGCCACTTTAGCCAGATCGTCCATCATCGTTTCCATCACAAACGCGGTATGCGTATGCCCGACAGAGCGCCACCACAATACCGGCACTCCGGTATTGGTCGTGTGCAAACTGGCCTGCATGTTGGGGATGTCATATGGCGTATCGGTAACGCCTTCCACGCTGGTGGCATCGATGCCATTCTTCACCATCATGGGTTCGAAAGCAGTGCCTGCGATGATCGACTGCCCGACAACGGTGTGATCCCAGGCGACAATTTTTCCTGCCGCATCCAGACCCGCGTTGACGCGATGCACATACATGGGCCGGTAGTAGCCGCCTTTGATATCGTCTTCTCGCGTCCAAACGGTCTTCACCGGGACTTTCGCTTCGCGCGCAATTTCGACGGCCTCGATAAC
>JBDTPE010000327.1:0-4057 GCA_039932875.1 Betaproteobacteria bacterium
CGCGTCCGGCAACTATTTCCGCTCGCAAGGCTTCGTACTCTGTCGACTTGTCGAAAAAATGGTCCGCGCCCAACTCCATGGCGCGTTGCCTGATTGCATCAAAGTTGTGATTGGAGAATACGATAATTTTTGGTTGCTGTTTGTTGCGTGCGCGTCGGAGCTTCGCGATGACGCCCATGCCACTACCGTCACGTAATTTGAGGTCGACGATAACCACATCGACCGGATCAGCAAGGATTGCCTCAACCGATTCGATTTCGTTGTCAGCGGTGCCCACGATTTCCACTTCATTTTCCACATTCAGGAAATCCAACAAGAGATCCCGCACCTGTGGAGAATCCTCCACCAGATAGACGCGCAAAGGGCGAGCGAGCGCAAATTCGCCGTCGCCCGCCTGCGTCGCGTTGCCGATTCGTGATTTGCCGGGTAAAGCCCCGCTGCGTGGTTGATGTAGGTACATTATTTGCCTATCAGTTAATTTAGTTTTTTTGCATACGGACTACCGGTAAGTTGGCTTGATGGACGCTTAGGGCTAAATTCCATTTCGCAAATGCCTGTAAATCTCGTTGAAAGCGTTTTATCCGTTAGTGCAGTCCTTGGCGCCTCGAAAAATATTCACATAACGCCAATGTCACACGTGCATCGTACTTGTCTGCTGTGTTCTAGTGCGTGGGGCGAAGCGACCAATTGATGCAGGACAAATGCTGATAAGCGTGAATCTAACCGGCCGACGTCTCTTGGCGGCTCGAGTTGTAATCGGCTGAAGTGAGCGGGTTTCAACTAGATGGCTGGACTGTCCAATTGCATCGTTTGGCTGGTGCGCCAAATGCCGCTCACCAGCCAAACTACCGATTTCCCCTGCAAACGGGATAAGCAATTGTTTTGAATCATTTCAATCGCTTGAACAAACCATGTTAGCCAACACAGTATCAATCGCAGGCACAGATTCTCCTCAGTTCAATGCGACGCCACCGTCGGTGACAGCGGAGATGTTCGAGCCGCAGCCGTCTGCGCATTCATCTGCGCATTTTTCTCGCCCATCATCATGGCCAACATGGCTTCGACCAGATTGCCGGAACTAACTTGCCCGTTGTTGCCACCGACCACAATCGTCGGCACCAGCGGCAGCTTGCCGTTTTCGATGGCTTGCGCGAGCCGTAGCAGCACCGTGCTGTTTAGTTGATACTGCGGGCCGCCATAGGCTTCGACTTGCTTGGCGGTCGCTTCTGCCTGCGCCATGCCGATGGCTTTAGTTTTGTCGGCATCGGCAAAGCCGACTGCGCGGATGCGATCTGCATCACCTTGGCCCTCTGTACGCACGCGTTCGGCGTTGGCTTTCGCAATCACCAAAATGGTGTCGGCTTCCTGGCGTGCCTGTGCGAGCTTTGCCTTGCCTTCATTTTCGCGAACCTGAATCGACAGCACTGATGCTGTGATGTTTACCTGCTGCGCGGCCAGCGCCTGCTTCTCGCGCAGCGTCCTTTCCTGCGCGGCGGCGAGTTCTTGCAGCTTGTAGGTTTCCACTTGCTCGACCGCGACTTGCCGGTTGCGTAACTGCGTCAGAATTTGCTCAATTCCGCCGTTGTTCTCCTTGTCCGAGCGCGGCGTGCCGATCAGCACTTCCTGGAGTTCAAGGCTGTACGCGGCAAATTTAACGCGCATTTCCTCGCCCGATCTCTCCTGAATGTCGCTGCGCTCCTGTAGCAATTCGATCAGCGTTTTGGTCTGCGCGATGTTCTTGAAATACGCCGAGACCATCGGGTCAAGGGTCTGCTCGACCAGCCGTTTGATATCGCCAAAACGTTGCACCACCAGCGGTGCCTTCATGTAATCGATATGCACTACCACCGATAACGGCAAGGTGGGCTCGAACGCATCCTTGGTAATGAGTGCGACTTCGGACAAGTTTTCATCGAGGCGATGTTGCCCGATGGCTTCGCGCACCCACTTCAAGACGAAATTGGTCGTGGGTACCACGATCACTTTGCCGGCATAGGTGTTGAATGCGTATTTGCCTGGCAATAGCGGCTTGTTCCAGACGCCGCGTGTACCGGGTTCCACCAATTCGCCGTGACGATATTTGTCGCCGGACATATCGAGTCCGGTCTTGCCGGTGTATGAAACCACCACACCCACGGTACCGACTTCGATGACGGTTTTTTTCACCAGCTCGACCGTGGCGAAGAGGCGATTGAGATAATAGCTGCCGTCTGCCAGCACTTGATACTGACGGCCACGAAAGCCGGCCGCGCGCAGGAATTTCTCAGGGTCCTGAAAGTTATTGTGAAAGAGATTCATGCGGCTCGCGTCGTTACCCACACTCGGCGCGATGATCTCGCCTTCCGGCAGGGCAGGGCCGTCGTGTACCGTGATGATCCCAATCAGATCATCGGCATCCTTGATCACCACTGGCTCGAAGCCATTGCGCTGGGCAATCACACCTGACATTTGTTCGAACAAGTCATCGTCGTTGGCTTCCAGGCTGATCGCATAGCGGCGATCCATCGTTAGCACGATGAATTGCGCCAGATTGATCGCATAGCTGCCTTCGCGTAGGATTTTGCGCTGTGGTCCCTTCTGCCCTCCGGCCTGCAGGAACGCACGCACATCCTGGAAATCGGCTGCGCTTTCGTTGGACGCGAGCGTTTGTGTTGGTGGCAACGACGCACCATCGCGGGCAAAGATATAGCCAATCTGGCCCTGCGGAATGGTAACCAGCGGCACGCGATGGATGCGATATTGAAACGGCATAAAGAAATGAAAACCGCCTCGCAGCACCTCAGGTTGAAAACCGGCTTCGCCATCGAGCGCAATCAAGCCGCCTTTGATGGAGCCGCGAGCACTCCACATTTTTTCAAGTACACCCAATCGATCGTTGGGGATATAGCGGACCAAGCCGCTGGCAATAATGAATATCAATAAAAGCACCACCGAAACGATGGCGAACAGCAACCCTGAAGAGATGATTCCCATGGAATCCTCCGTAGTAGAAATTGAGCGGATAGCGCTGATCCAGCTGCCGACAACATCGACATAGGCATGCGCCAGATATTTTTTGGACTGCGGCGGGCGCCGTCAGCAGTAATATTCTTGCGGGGTGTGTGCGCCGAAAAACAGTACCTGGGAAATGCGGAATGCGTGACCTTTACAAACGTCACGACTCATGTTGCAAGCGCACAATCTGGACGTCTCGCCGGGGGAGAGAGTCGTTGTAGCCAACTGCAGATGTGAACGTGGCTGATACATGATTGTTGGCGCCAATGTTTTGTGCGCCGCAACATAATTTACGCTTACTATTTCCGTTGTCAAGCCCTGTTTTATGGCGTCCCCAAGTTGGAACGCGGTTCATATCTCGACATCGAGTTGTAACCAGCCGCAACAGTTGTCTGCGGTAAGTTCAACTTGCGCGTTTTTCCTGGGTGGCAGATGCTTTTGACAATTGGCGCAGAGGGTAATACCAACGAATCGTCAACCGTCCATTGCTAATTTGCCATTGGTCGTCGCATTGAGTCGTGGAGTCGATAAGCGTTCGTCGTTAGCGCGATATCGAGATAGGATCGTTCGCTGGACAGTGAGGAGCTACAAATGAAGCAATCAATTGGAATGATGACAATCGCCGGTGCCGTCGCAGTCAGTCTTGCGCTGGGTGTATCCGCTTCCACCGCAAATGTTGAAGAAAGCAAACCCGCCCCCAACCCAGAGAAATTGGCGCTCCATGTTCTTAACCGCATTGGGTATGGGCCTAAGCCAGGCGACCTGGACGCCGTCATGAAAATGGGAGTCACCCGTTACATCCAGAGCCAACTTCATCCCGAGTCTATTCCGTTACCGGCATCTTTGACTAGCCGACTCGCCGCTTTAGGCACCGAAGAAAGTCGCGCTGGGGATGTCCTGAGTCAGTTCATCGCTGCACGCAAAGACGCCAAAGAAGAGAAAAAAGACAAAGACAGACCGATGGGGACAGACCCGGCCCAGGCAAGAGCACGAGAAATCATCGGACGAATTGCTGAAAACACAGCCGAGTCGAGACTGGCACGTGCTATTGACAGTCCTCGAC
>JBDTPE010000328.1:0-4045 GCA_039932875.1 Betaproteobacteria bacterium
GCGACCTGGCGAAAATTATTCGGATCAAAACTGGAGATATTGACGGTATCGCTGCCACCTTGCTTGGGCATCGGCCCGACATTGAGGCGTGCCCTGGTAGCTTCGTCCGCCGCATTCGCTAGGGAATGGCCGAAAAAGCTGTGGTGGAGTTTTCCCCACTGCCAAGCGGTGGCGTCAGTTCCGCCTAGCCTGAGCATGTCATTCCAGGCGGCGCTCAAACTCTTTTCCAGGACTTCATTGCGCTTGGCAACTGCATCCCTGCCTGGCTCTTTGGCAAAACGTGTTTCCGGTTTTTCAAGTGCTGCCAGCATGCTATCCATGTCGACCGCACGAATGACGCCTGCGGACGCCTTGGGGAGCACTGCGTCCCTGAATGCTGCCCCCAGATAGCGTGTCCACCAAACTTCAAATAATGCCGTTGCCGCCGAGTCGGCGGTCTCCAAGAGATTCCATTCAGTCAGCAATTTGCTGGCCGCTTTGGCCCGCGCGTCCGTGATGCTGACGGAGTTGAGCAACGCCTGTAGTCGCCTTGCCGGCACCGACAATATGTCGTTTTGCAGCCGCATGGAGTCTTCGATGCTCACCTTTGGCAGTCGCGCCAAAGTTTCGGTAATGCGCGTGTACCGACCAGTCGGCGACCATTCAAATCCAAGCTTCCGCTCGCGGTAGGGATAGGTCGATGGCAGGTTTTGTTCATTCGCCGTGGCGAACCATCCCTGGCTTGGGTTGTAAATTGACGGCAACTTGTCGCCAGCCCAAAAACCGGCCCACTCATATCGCCCGTCACCGGGCACGGGTAGCAGGCCATCCCAGTTCGGGCGAATCGGTGCTAACCCGCCAGTCACCCAGCCGATGTTGCCAGCGGTATCGGCATATACCTGATTTTCGCTAGGCGCACCCCAGTTCAGCATGGCGCGCTTGAACTGCGTAAAGTTCTTCGCGTACATGTAGTCGATACTGCCAAAGTATGGCGCCATACCCGGCTCGAACCATGCGGTTCGTACCGCATAGGCACGATTTTTTTCCCGATCAACGTAGATGACCGGCCCGTGACGGCTGAACATCAATTCAACCTGCACCGCCGGTTGCCCGCTCACGGGCACGGTTTCAGTGATCACGCGCATTTTTTCCCACTTGCCCTGGTATTTGTATTCGAGCGCATTATCGGGATTAATTTCGTAGACGTAGAGGTCCTCCTGGTCGATCGCAAAAACAGTCAGGCCGAAGGCAATGGTGCCGTTGTGGCCGATTGAAATGCCTGGCAGAGCGGGCTCACCACCGCCGATCACATTCAAACCAGGCGCATTCAAGTGCACGATATAGCGTAGTGACGGCGTCGAGTGCGCGCGGTGCGGGTCGCTCGCGAGTATCGGTCGGCCCGTCGCCGATTTTGCGGGCGAGATTACCCAAGCGTTACTACCTTCAAACTCCGGGTGTCCTGCGCCATCGGCCGCCACAACCTGCAGCATCGGTTCGCCTGCGGCGCGTCGGCCATCGCGCCCTCGCACCAACACGCCCTGCGTGGCAAGATTGAAAACGCGCATCACTTCTGGCGGCAAGCATGGGTCCAGTCCCTCGGGAACTTTGGTCTCCCACGGTGGCGACAATGTGATCCGTATCTGGTCCGCTGCCAGATCGGCCTTACAAGCAGCAGCGGCGCGCGAAAATTCCGATCCAGCATTGCGCGTCAGGCCGTGACTGCGAATACGAACGACATCTTCTGGTTGCCATTTCTCCGGCGAATAAGCGAAGTAGCTGAACTCGAAAGGTAATTTCGACGCGTCGCTGCCAACGTAGTCGATATAGGCGTTGATACCAGCGACAAAACGCGTGGCAATGCGCTGCGCATTCTTGCCGTAGGCTTGCCACTCCTTACGCATATCGCCGCGATACAGAAAAAGACGCGCGGCCCGATCCTGCTCAATGAAATTCGGACCCAACACATAAGAAAGTCGTCCAAGGCCTCTGCGCCGCCATAAGTCGATCTGAAACAGGCGGTCGCGCGCTGCATTGAAGCCCTGGACGAAAAACACGTCGTCTTCACTCTTGGCGTAGATGTGCGGCACGCCCCAGGTGTCAACCAAAATTTGTGCTGGTGCCGCTAGGCCGGAAAGCGAAATACTAGTCGGTAGCGGCTTTGGCTGCCCCTCGACTGATCTGGTTGGTGGCTTCAGCCACTGCGCAGTCGCCGGCATCGCGCAAGTCAGCGCCGAGATCACGGTCAACAGCCAATGCGTAATCTTCATGATTCAAGAGAAGAGTGGCAGGAGAGTAATGTCAAGATGGTGTACCAGCATATCACAGCGCAGAATGCCATTGGGCGGGCTTGTCAGCCGCAAAATGCCCGAAGACCCTTACCAGTGCTTGTTCCGCGTTCCATATTGGCAAAACATGCTGTACGGACAAATGTTCAGTTCCCTGCAGTCTGACGATAGCAACCAAGCTATGTCGGCTTCTACTCGTCCAACGTAAGCCGCCGTCCCTGCCCAAGTTGATCTCGCAGTCCGTCGAGAATTGCCGCCGCCCCGCGCACCCGAAAAAACGCCCCCTCATCGTCAGCACGTTCATCGAGCACTTCACAGCTGGAAAAAATCCTTCCCCGCATCTGCTGGCCAGACCACGGCAAAAATAATTCTGTCTCCACCAGATCCTTCTGGAAAAACCCCAGCATGGCAGCATGCAGTTTCGCCACATCAGCCGTGCGGCGAGCACTCATCACAATGCAATTCGGGTATTGGACGCGCAACTCCGTTTCAAGTTGCGCTTGTGCCACCTCGTCACCGGCCAAGTCGATCTTGTTGAACACGCGAATCTTTGGCACGTCTTGCGCGCCGATTTCGCCAAGTACGCTATCGGTCACCGCAAGCTGCCGTTCAAAACCCGGATCGCTCGCATCGATGACGTGCAACAGCAATGACGACTCTGCTGCTTCTTCCAGCGTCGATTTGAAGGAGGCAACCAGATCGTGCGGCAGGTTCTTGATGAAACCGACCGTATCGCTCACCAGTATTCGCGGCACCGTTTCGGGATGAAGTGCCCGCACAGTCGTATCCAGAGTGGCAAAGAGTTTGTTGGCGACCAGTACCTCGCTGCCGGTAAGCGCTCTCATCAAGGTGGACTTGCCGGCGTTGGTGTAGCCGACCAGCGCCACGCGAGCGATTTTTTGTCCCGCCTGCCCGGCCTGCCCCTCCTGCCGCCGCGCGCGCTGCGTCTGGCGCTCGGCGTCCATCGCGGTAATCTCAAGTTGCAGCTCGGCAATACGGTTACGGATTTTCTGCCGGTCCAAGGCACTATGCGTTTCGCCCGCGCCGCGTCCGCCGGTGCCACTGCGTTGTCGTCCCTTGGGCCCCGCCAGCTTAGCCGCTTCGCGCAAGCGTGGCGACAGATAGCCAAGCCGGGCGATTTCCACCTGCGCGCGCGCCGCGCGTGAACTGGCGTGACGGTGGAAAATCTCCAGGATAACCATGGTCCGGTCCATCACCTCGCAGCCGACTTCAATTTCCAGGTTGCGCGCTTGGGACGGCGATATTTCATGGTCGACAAGAACGATGTCAACAAGCCGGGTCTCGGGATCGGCAGCCGATTGTGCCGCTTCCTTCGCCCTTGCAGCGCCGCTCTTTGCAGCTTTCCGCGGGTTGGTGGGCTCGGGTTCCATTTCCAGAGCATCGTCGATATCGATTTCGCCTTCGACAAAGCTGCGCATTTCCTGCCGTTTGCCGATGCCGACATAGGCAGTTCTGTCGAAACTGGTGCGCTTCTGAAGGAACGTGCCGACCACCTGATAACCCAGTGTTTTCGCCAGTTCACGCAATTCGTTTACCGATTCATTGAGCTCAATATCGGTGACCGATGGAAGTTGGACCGCGACGACGATGGCGCGCAGCGGTTTCTCGTTAAGTTCTGTTTGCATTGATGAATTGATAATTTGCTGTGAAGGCGGGGATCGGAACTGCTGCCCACGCCGACAATGGACCACGATCTAACTTGGAAATACGATGCGCCAGCTTATCACGCCGCTGCAAGCGATTCGGCAGGCAAACCCTTA
>JBDTPE010000329.1:0-4044 GCA_039932875.1 Betaproteobacteria bacterium
CTGCCTAAAGTGTTGCTGCACGAACATCTCGACGGCGGTCTGCGACCACAAACACTGTTTGAACTTTGTGGGCAACACAATGTGGCCATGCCTGCGAGTACGGCGAACGATCTCGCGACCTGGCTGTTAGCCAACTCCCACTCGGGTAGCCTGGAGCGCTACCTCACCGGCTTCGGCCTCACTGTCGCAGCAATGGCGTCGGTGTCTGCGTGCGAGCGCGTCGCGTTCGAGGCAGCCGAAGACGCACGCCTCGACGGCTGCGTGATGGCAGAATTCCGCATGGCGCCGCTATTACTGGAGCCATTCGGCATGTCGGGCGAAGCGGTTGTCGAAGCGCTACTGCGCGGCCTGAAACGCAGCGCCCTGCCCTCCGGCTTGATCGTCTGCGCCATGCGCACCGACTCCCCAGAGATCACAGCGCGTAGCGCGCTGCTGGCGGCACAGTATCGCGACCACGGCGTCATCGGCTTTGATCTGGCGGGCGCTGAACGCGGCTTCCCACCGACTCTACACCGCGCTGCCATCAACATGGCGCGCGATGCCGGGCTCGGCATTACGCTACATGCAGGTGAAGCGGATGTAGGTTCGCGGGTACTCGAAGCGGCAGCGCTCGGTGCCACCCGTATCGGCCACGGCGTCCATATCATGCATGCGCCGGATGCTGCACGGCAGCAACAGTGGTTAGAAGAAGCGCGCCGTCACAAGTTGCATTTCGAAGTCTGCCCGACCAGCAATGTACATACCGGTGTCTCTACCTCGGTCGCGACCCATCCGCTACGCGCCATGGTTGAGGCAGGCCTGTCGGTCTCGGTATCGACCGACAATCGATTGATGTCTGGCGTGACGCTTTCGGGCGAACTCGCTGCGGTGCATACCCGAAATGGCGTGTCGCTGGGAAGGCTGGGGCAGACGATGCGGGATGCGGCCAACGCCAGCTTCTTACCAGCCGAGGTACGGGCAACCGCGCTGGCGGCATTGGGGGCGTGGAACACCTAATGCCTTTTGAATATGCCAAACACCAGCATTGACGCGGTGTTTCAATGTTTTTTGACCCAAACGGCGCGCCAATCGGCATCTTCACATTTCGATGCCATTTCGAAACGGGCTTTTGGGGTTAGAAATCTGCTTACGTAGTTTGTGGGTACTTTGAGTAAACGGAGTTATATTCTTTGAAGGCCCAGCTAGATGACTTTCAGCGCGAAATGTATTGAGAAGCTAATGGCCCTGATACGTTTGATTCACCGTGGAAGAAGTTCAGGGATATTGGTGTTGCGATGACGATACGACAAGGAAAATGTTTATGCGGGGAAATCGAGTATACGGTGACTGGTGAGCCACTCGTCGCAAGAATTTGCTGGTGCCGGGTCTGCCAAAGGATTTCTGGCAATGGAACGGCCAACGCCATCTTTCCGAGTGAAGCCATTGTAGCTAGGGGCAACATGAGTTGCTTCATTAGCAAGGCCGAAAGTGGCAGTGATATTACTCGCCACTTCTGCCCAAAGTGCGGCAGCCACCTGTTTGCAAGTGCCTCGGCAACTCCACAGTTCCGTGTTGTTCGTCTCGGAACGCTTGATGACCCGTCCTCGGTTGCACCCACAATAAACATGTGGGTCTCCAGCGCGCCAAGCTGGGCGTGCCTAGACCCATCGTTAAGGTCAGAGTTGCGGCAGCCTGCTTCAGCTCAAAGTCCACCGCGTGCGCCAAGCGCGACCTAACCCACCGTTTATGGACTTCGTTCCGCAAAACGGATGTAGTCGACTTATGGAGTTTGGCGACCAGCGCCGTGCGTCGCGGCACCAGCCTCCACCACTACAGTTTTACCGGCCATGCTGGTGCCGCGCCGCACTCTGCTTTCGCGTATCGCCGGATCGTTGGGTCTGAAGGGAACAAACTCATATGAGTTTGCGCGCAATCGATGACTTTCTAACCACCAGGCACAGGCTGTGGCTGATCCTGACAGCTTTTTTGCTTGTTGGGATAGTGGGATCGATCGACTACATAACCGGTTTCGAATTGTCGTTTGCTTTTTTCTATTTGATTCCAATTGCGTACGCCGCATGGTACGTGGGCCTAAATGTGAGTCTAGTCGTCAGCCTGTTGGCAGCATCTGTCTGGCTCGCTGTCGACTACGCGACGGGGCACACCTATAGTCAAGCTTGGATGCCATTCTGGAATGTGTCGACCAGACTTGCATCTTTTGTAACTGTCGCCTTTCTATTTTCAGCCCTGAAAGCTAGTTTGAACACGCAGAGGCAACTTCTACGCGTTGATAGCCTCACTGGTGTTAAGAGCCTTCGTGCATTTGAGGAGGAGGCAAACTTCATGCTCGATACCGCAGCACGCCATCAGCTTCCGATTTCACTCGGCTACATTGATCTCGATGGATTCAAATCGCTAAACGATTCCATGGGACATGCAGTAGGCGACGAAGTACTCAAAGCAACCGGCACTCAACTAAATGCGCTATGTCGTCGCGGCGATATTGTTGCACGCATAGGCGGGGATGAATTCGTAGTGATGTTGCCCGTTACGGGCAAAGACGGCGCAGAGACCTTGTTTAATAAACTCCATGCCCACCTCCTGCGAACAATGGAGAACCAGGGGTGGAACATCGGATTCAGTATTGGTGTTGCCATATTTCCAGATAGCAGCGTAAGCCTCAAGGAGGCGCGCGAGCATGCTGACTCGTTGATGTACGCGGTCAAGAAGAACGGCAGAAACTCCGTTCTCTATGGCGAATTCCTGGGTATTGATACAAACACCCAACAAGTCGTTCCAGGCGATGTGCCAAAAGTGGCGCGCTCCTGATCTCGGGCGTAGCGCGTGCCAAAATGACTGCACATTTCATGAAGCTTTGGGCACTGGCTGCCTCAATAGTGGCATCTTTCCCGTTCGCTGCGGGCGCAACAGAAGCGCCGTCGGGTCCATTTCAATCTGTCGTCAGAGATGGCGACTCAGTAGTGGCAACATTGCCTGCGCGACTGAAGATGCAAGTCACCGAAGGCGCTGGGGGTAGGTACCGGATCACGCAACCGGGTGAAGCATTCAGACTTCAGGTCGGTACCACTTTGGTCCTGGCGGAGAGACATGGTTCATATCGAATTTCCGCTCAGGTAGCACCAACAGCCGGTATCGTCGTCGACGCGACCATTGACACACGCTCGATGGGCGGGACCTTGCAATCAAAACAGTACTTTGTACCGGCTTTAGCGATGCCCGAGAACGCAGCGTGCCTGTTAGTCAACGTCGAAGTCACCACCGGCATGAGACGAACCGACGTAGAGAAACACGTAGGGGCGGCCCTTGGCCGAACCTCGAGCTACAGCACTGTCGCGAACAATCTTCGTGGCGGCAGGATTGCCTATTCAGTGGCAGGCTGCGTCCTTGAAGTCGAGTACTCTTCGGGAGCTCCAGCACCGCTCGTTTCACGATCGCCAGGCATTACCGAGCACCTTCAAGCAATGGACGAGGCTGTCATCAAGACCGCATTGCGCACTGAACTGCGGTCGCCTTTACCAAAGGCGAAGGATTCCGCAAAGTGAGCGTTTCCGTCTCGCCCGCTGAAAAGACGACGAATATGGCGGTGACGGCGAACTGCGCAGTTAGGGCGCTCAGCCCGCTTACCTTTTCGTACAGTGACTCGCATTTACAAAGGTATGCGGCCATCAGCTTTGAGGCAAACTGGATCAGTGACTCGAATGGCTTCGGATCGGATGCTGCCAGTCAAGTTGAACGCCTAGCGCCAATGCTCCAACGCGAACAGCCTGCACGCTAGGCAACAATTGCTAAGCCGCGTAAAAATTCCCGTGAAAGCAAGCTGGCACCCAATACGGCAGCCGTACTATTGCCATTGGCCCCGCAGCCAGATTACCGGCTTCAAAAACGCTGCCAAAGGTTTGCTGCCGTTTCACATCGAATCCCACGCCGACCAGATAACCCTCACCTTCCTTATTGCTGCCGGGTTTTGACACGAACACATGCTCTTCAACGGTGGCGCTGTCACCAAAAGAGAATCGATCAGTCTTGCCGCTCTCAATGTCCAGC
>JBDTPE010000330.1:0-4039 GCA_039932875.1 Betaproteobacteria bacterium
TCATTTTTTTGCACTCAGCCTTCATTTTGTCGTCGGCTTTCTTTTCGTCCATCTTGTGGCAAGCTTCCATCTTCTTGGCTTTGTCAGCATCAGACATTGCGCCGCCGTGAGCAGCTGCAAACGCACCAACAGAAGCAGTTGCGAAAACGCCAGCAACCAAAATCGATAATACTTTTTTCATTTAAAGACTCCCAAGTTTTGTTTAATGTTGAGTTGTACGCTTAAAATAAACGTGAGCAATACTTTACTGTAAATATGAGCACAAGTCACCTTGATATGGTCGCAATTTCAAGGGTTTTGGCTGGTTTTGCGACTATCTGCGCGTGCCTAGCCACAAGTCATGCCATTTCGGCGCCCCGCACGCCTACCAATCCTGCCGAAGTCCTGGAGCGCCTGCCGATACGGCCCGGTGACGCGAACGCACGCGAATTGGCTGGTTTGCGTGCTGATGTGACCCGCGCTGCAATGCAAACAACAGCCGACGCCGGTCCCGCCACGTTACTGGCACAGCGGTATTTTGAGCTGGCAGTTGCGCGCGGCGATCCGCGCTATGTTGGTTACGCGGATGCCCTGGTCGCACAGTTCCCAAACTCGAAGTCACCCGAAGTATTGGCAGTTCGCGGACAATTGCTTCAGTACCGGCACGAGTTTGGTCCAGCACTGGCGAATTTTGCGAGCGCATTGAATGCCGACCCCCAGTTTGCCGTCGCCCATGCCTGGCGTGGCGCGATTTTTCTGGTTCAAGCGGACTATTCATCCGCAAAACTCGAATGCGACGCTCTGCAAAGCTTGCAACGCGAAACACTGTATGGCGGCTGCGTTGGCCTGCTTCGAGCCTACACCGGCCAGTTGGAAGCGGCTGCCGGCGCACTGCAGACGGCACTTAATCAAACGACGAATGCCGGCAACCGGCTTTGGCTGCTTACGAGGCTGGGTGAAGTTTCGGCATGGCGTTCAAAGCCGGAAAAAGCGGAGCGCTACTATCGTGAAGCACTGGCGCTGGGCATCGATGATGGCTATCTGCTCGCCGCCTGGAGCGATTTCCTGCTTGATCAGTCGCGTCCCGCTGAAGTCGTCAAGTGGCTTGCCAATTGGGAAGCGTCTGACGGCCTACTGCTGCGCATGGCCATGGCGGAAAAAATACTAAAATTGCCGGCAGCCAAGGCACACGCGCAAGCGCTGGGGGACCGGTTTGCCGCCGCCAGAATGCGCGGCGATACGACACATCGGGCCGAAGAAGCGCGCTTTGAATTGCAGTTGCTCGGCAATCCGACGGCATCCCTCGCCGTTGCCGCGGCGAACTATCAAGTGCAGCGCGAGCCCCGCGATGCGCGTGCGCTGCTTGAGGCTGCCATCGCTGCAGGCAATATTGCTGCGGCCCAGCCCGTTCGGAATTGGCTGCAAACGAGTGGCTTTGAAGATGCGCATTTGCGCCGGCTCGGCGAGCGCTCCGCGCAAGCATCGAATCCAGTAACTAGCGATACCGTAAAGAGCATCAGTCCGATAGATAGCAAACCAGTACCCAAATCATGAGGCGCGCGCGCGTTTTGCTAGCCTTGCTGATCGCGCTATGTGCGTTCCCTGCACTACCACATAAGGCGAGCGACAGCTATCTGGTCGTGAACGTCAAAGGTAAAGAGGTTTCCGGCCAATGGGACATCGCCCTGCGCGATATCGATTTCGCCATCGGCCTGGACGCCAATAGCGACGGCGAAATTACTTGGGGAGAAGTGCAAGCGCGTCATGCGGATATTGCGGCGTGGGCACTCGGGCGACTGTCTTTGCAACGTGGTGGCGACTGCACCCTGCGCGTAACGGAAAACATGATCGACGATCATACCGATGGCGCCTACGCCGTACTGCGATTTAGCGGTAGTTGTCCGGCTGGTACCCAGGCGCTGTCAATCAGCTATCGACTGCTGTTCGACGTAGATGCGTTGCATCGCGGCTTGCTGCGGCTGGACCTTGATGGCGTCACCCATACAGCGGTGCTTGCCCCAACTACCGGCATCCTAAAAGTAAAAGCTGGCGAAACCTCTCGATTGTCGCAGTTTGGCCAATATCTGGTCGAGGGCATCTGGCATATCTGGATCGGGTTTGACCATATTTTGTTCCTGTTGTCGCTGCTGTTACCTGCCGTGTTGGTGCATGAAGCCCGCCGGTGGAACGGCGTCGCTACATTCCGTATGGCGCTGACGGAGGTGTTATGGGTGGTCACGGCCTTTACCTTGGCGCACTCGATTACGCTCACACTGGCCGCGCTGCAGATCATAGAACTACCTTCCCGGCTGGTTGAGTCAGCGATTGCCGCGTCGGTCGTGTTAGCTGCTGCGAACAACCTTTGGCCAGTGGTGGAACGTCGACGCTGGATAGTTGCATTCAGTTTTGGTCTTATCCATGGCTTTGGTTTTGCCAGCGTGCTCACCGAACTTGGCTTGCCCAAAGACGCGTTGGTGCTTTCCCTGCTGGGATTCAACGTGGGCGTGGAGACGGGGCAATTGGCAATCGTCGCCGGCTTCCTGCCAGTGGCTTACTTGTTACGTAATACGCCGCTATATCGGAAAGGCGTGTTTATCCTGGGATCAGTTTTTACGATGCTGGTCGCACTCGTTTGGCTGATAGAGCGGGCATTCAACCTGAAGCTCATCACGGCTTGAGCGCACTGCCAGCAACACCCGACGTGGATTGAGACCTACTCCGCGCCTGGCGGTGGCGGCGCGCGGTCGCGCCAGGTAAATGGAAAGCCTAGCTGCTTTACGAATCCATTCGGTACGTAATCGCCAAGCACACCGTATCGCTCCGGCCACTTGCGCTCTGCATTCACTGCAGTGCCGAACAAATAGTCGATAAATGCGAAGTGGGCCGAATAGTTGCGATCAAGCGCTTCCTTGTCCTGTGAATGATGCCAATGATGGAAATTGGGCGTCACGATCAGATAGCGCAGTGGCCCGAGGCGCACATCGACATTGCAGTGATTGAACACCGCCTGAAAGCCGACGATGATGATGTACGCGTCGATCACGCCTTTAGAAAAACCGAGCACATAAATCGGCGCCAGAATCAGCGTGCGGGTGATGATCAACTCGAGCACATGCTGCCTCGATCCGGCCAGCCAGTCCATGCTTTTGGCGCTATGGTGCACGGCGTGTAGCCGCCACAGCAAGGGCACCTCGTGATAGGCTCGGTGCGTCCAATACTGCACGAGATCAGCAACCAGCACGATCAGCAATATCTCGAGCACAAATGGCAAGCCCTGAATCCATGTCTGGAGATTGCTATTGATTGCCCAACCAAAGCCACTGTGCACCAGCTTGTTGGTGGCGAGCAATACAAAGCCGACGATGAGGTGATTGACAATGAAGTGGTGAAAGTCAGTCTGCCATTCAGAACGGAATACCGGTTGACCTTTATTTAGCGGAAATAGCTTTTCGATAAAGATGAAGATGAGTGTAGAGCCGAGCAAATCGAGGATAAACCAGTCGAGCCCGATGTAGGTGGTGTTATCGGCAAAGTCCCCGACCGGTACCTTATGTCCACCGAGCAAGGCGCTCAACACGATCAGCGCAAACGCGCCAGTCGCCAGCCAGCGCGAGCGATTGAAAATGATATTCGTCAGCGACAAGCCACCGGCAATGAACATGGATGCAAGCAGCACGTAACGCAATGTCTGCACGTCGTAGGATTTACGCAGTTCCGGCGTGGTGAGATACGCCGGAAAATGGAATGCCAGCACACCGAGAAAACACAGAATCGCCAGGGACAGTGCGATCACACCGGTGATCAGACCAGAGCCCCAGCGCAACTCCCCGCTCGATTCGGATAGTTTGGTGAGCTTGTAGATTGTTGGCGCACGCGCCTTTCGTTGCTCTGACATCTATTGCTCCCGTATTTTGGTCTTGGTGCGCCGTTGGCGCTATTTTGAAGCGGGAAGCGGCCGTGGTCAAACCACCACTGCACTGATGCATGCCGAAGATATCGATGTGCCGCGTCCCTTACGCAAATTGCGGCACCGTTGACGTAGATCAAACTACCCGCAACC
>JBDTPE010000331.1:0-4027 GCA_039932875.1 Betaproteobacteria bacterium
ACGGGCAGCGTTTCATCGTCACGTCAAACCGTCATCGGGCCAGGCACATTCGCCGGTACACCGGTAACGATTGTTGAAACCCGTGGCATCGTGAATGGTGTGTTGGCGACGGACGGCTCGTCACGTACCTATTACGAGGATCGTGGCGCTACCGCCGGTGTAATCGCTACACAGTCGTTCGATGCGGGCGGTAACCTCATTTCCACGACCACCTATTCGCCCGTCGACTATGCGCCAAAATTCGGCACCATCGGCCAGACCTACGCCGGCGCGTTCAAGGCGATTACCAATGGTTCGACAGGCGGATTCAGTACCACGTCGACGGTGGACTATAGCTATAGCGTCACGCTCACAGCCAACGAAAACGTGACCGTACCCGCGGGCAGCTTCGCCGCCTGCCGGGCTGAATTGACGCGCTTTACCAGCTCCACGACGGTTGCGGTGACCGGACTGCCGGGTGGCATTACCGGTGGCGGGTCCAGCTTCACCTGTTCCGGCACCGGGTTCAGCCACAGTGCCAGCATTGGCAACGTACGCAGCTTCACTGATACCTCGACATGTTCAGGGACAAGCTCACCGCAAACATCTAAAGTGACCAACGAACTACTACGCGCCTTTGTCGACGGCAAAACGTATCCATAAATAACAACAAGAAGAACGCAATAAGAATAACAGTTGCGCCGAGTTCGGGGCCGCCTTGCGCGGCCCCTTTTGTTTCCGCCAAGTTATTTCAAGCGGGCGTTTACTTCAATTGATTTTGCTATGCCGCGAGCCGCCTTCTTTCGTCGCGCATGGCACGTACGCGGTCGTGGTTTTCCTGCACACCGCTTAGCTGTATGCGTACGATGGCGCTAACGTCCACCGGCAAATCCTGCTCCAGCGCGTGTTGGAAGGTGCGGATAGCCGCATCCTCGGCGCGTTCGCATTCCTCAAGCACCGCCAAATCGCTGTTGGTGCTGGCAGCAGCGCGCAGATTGAGCCATGCACGGTTGAGCGAGCCCATGACCGAGCCCAACTGTTCGGGCGTTCCACCATGGTTTTTTACGACTTCCTCGAGCGTATGCACACTCTCGCGGCAACGCGTCGCACAGACCGTGAAATAGGCACGCAGCGTGGCATCCTTTGAATCCTCTGCGCACGCTGTGAAGCCGTTATCGCCGTCGCGGGATGTTTCGACGAGTGTATTGAGCACATCGACAATTTCGTGGTTTTCCATCATGGTCTCCAGTTTGGCGGCAGCACCGCGGTAAATTAAATCCCCATCGGACGTTGCACAACAGGTAAAACTCGCGCAACGTCCGGCGGAGACATGAAAGCCATGATGAAAGAGACCGGTGCGGCGTTCTATCGGACATCGCCGATATTGTTTGTCAGACAATGGAGTGGTCAGCCATTACCGACACTGAATTGGCACGCCTCTTGATGACTTAACTGCTTACGCTGACGCGGGTATGGTCACTCTGCCTACAGGGTTGACATGCCATTTGGCCGTACACTTTGTTGCGAACCCGGCGTGACACACCATCAAAAACTTGTGAAGCAACTATTGCGAGCATTGGCAATGCGGAGTCGGCGGAATAGACGCGTGATTACGTCGATTGTAGGATGAAGCACTAGACTATCTGCCAATTGTTGTTTGCAAACCAGTTTGATTGTCCGCAGGCGCATGCAGACGAACCGTATAGTTTCACCTCACTGAATGGTCAAATTTTGCCCGGTCTTTCCGAACTGCTGATTTATGTCGCAATCATTTTCCTGCTGAACGTCGTCCCGGCGTTCGCCCCGCCAACCTGGATGGCGCTGTCCTGGATCGGTTTTGCACACCCACAATACAACCCGTTTGTCATTGCCCTGTTCGCAGCTGCCGCAGCGACGGCCGGACGGGTGGTGCTGGCCAAGCTGGCGCGCAACATCATTCGCCAGCGTTTCATGGGTGATGCCTCGCGTGCCAATATCGAAATCATCAAGGAGGCCATCGAAAGCCGCCGCGCATTGACGGTAGGTACCTTCCTGTTCTTCGCCTTCAGCCCGATCGCGTCTAATTTCCTGTTTATCGCCTACGGACTCACTACCTCACCGATTCGCCTCGTCGCGTTGCCATTTTTTATCGGCCGCTTTATCACCTATAGTTTTTTCGTCTACGCGGCATCCGCAGTATCGCGCCACCTGGGGCTCGATGGCGGAGAAGCGAACAGCTATTTCGGCGCCTATTTCGTCGCATCGCAGTTCGTGTTTATCGGCGCGGTGTATTTGTTTACGCGCATCGACTGGAAATATGCGTTGGCGAACAAGCGGCTGCGGTGGCTGCGGGTTGATGGCGTTGTGCGACAGGACTGACGCGGACTTGATCCGGAGTAATCGGTGGGCGTTACGCTGACTTCAGACCGATGTCGGCGGAGTACGGCAGGCGACGCAGATTTTATTGTCCCCAGTGTCCTGGAAATAAGCCGCGAAGTAGTGATCGTGATACTCGCGCCTGAGGCCTGCTGGCTCTTCACATGTTGAGCCGCTTGCTCATCACGGGCGCACTATTTCTTCTCCGCAACAACTCTGCCCTCTGCATTAATAAATACTCGATACCGATTGCCGTCATTACAGGTTGCGATGTGGTCGTTGTCTTTCAACTTGGTCGCGCTCACTACCTGCCCGCACGGCACGCCCAACAGCGCGATCACGGAGGTGAGGTCCTTGAGGAGCGCCGCGTCTTCTGCTGCTGGCGCTGATGCGACAAAAAATGCGGACAGAAAAAATACAAGCGACAGTTGTTGAAAGCTTTTCTTCAAGATGATTCTCCTGGGATGATTAGATCGTTGCGAACTTGACTGGATCGGCGAGGATGCCCCATATCGCTTCGCGAGACGCCACAATTTCGTTGGCCAGCGGCGGGTCGCCATCCTGCAGTAGTGCCAGTACTTTTTGCAGCAGCATTTCGTAAGGTCTCCGCAGTGCGGCAAGTGGGGTGTTTAGCCGCCCACGGTGATACTCACGAAATTGTTCGAGCAAGTCATTGACCTGATTCTTCAGCGCGATCTTGGTCATGAAACCGATTGAGTTAGTTTGTTTGAGTCGGTTCTCAAGAGCCTTCATGTCCAGCGTTGCGGCGGCTGTTTTGGTCACCGGCACTGGTACTGCCTTTACGACTTGGGCTGTAGCGGCGGGCGGGGTGACAGCTTTTATCGGGGCCGCCGCAAGCTTGGGTGTCGGTGCCGTAACCGCTGTTGGCGCGGGAGGCGGTGAAGGTTTGTGTTCGACTGCCTCGAGGATGGCGGGGTTTGCGGCAGTCGAAGGTGCCCGTGCCGCTAATGCAGCAGGAATTGCAGTCGAAGGCGGTGCGGCGACGGGCACAGAGAGGCTGGGTTCTCTGACTGCAACTGGCGCGTTTGGTGGCGCGGCGCAAGCCGCGATCAATAGCGCAAAAGAAGCAACCGCGAGACGTGGTGCAGGCATCCACAATACTTTCGTATGAAACATATCAAACCCAATCTGCAGTAAACAGTGTCGATCTGACATTATCAGTGGAAATCAGCGGCCGCGAGCTCAAAAAAACTGACATGATTGAAACAACGAAACTGCTTGTCGGCGTCTGGCTTAAAAAAGGCGGCGACACGTCGGCAATCGTAAACTGACGCTCATTCACCGTACACGCAGCAGTGCACCGATCACAAACAATGAAAGCGGTAATCCTCCAACACGTAAAGGCCGGACTCACACACGAAGCCGCCATCGCCTTCGCCGATTGCGCATTGCATGCAGTGAGCCGGCGCTACCCGTACGCCGCTCAGCACTTGCAGCGCAGCGATGACGACTGTGCCTCGCCGCATCAGCTTCATCCCATTTTTCACGGCAGCTACGACTGGCATTCCAGCGTGCATATGCATTGGTCGCTCATCCGGCTACTGCAACTGAACCCGACACTGCCGCAACGCGCGGAAATTCATCGCCACTTCACTGCGCGCTTCAAGACCACAAACGGCCGAGCCGAACTGCTATATCTACGCAACAATCCTGGCTTTGAGCGTCCCTACGG
>JBDTPE010000332.1:0-4024 GCA_039932875.1 Betaproteobacteria bacterium
GACGCAATCTATTGCGACGAAGACGACGACATGACTGCTGACGCGCCCAAGGACCCTAAGAAGCTGAAGAATCCTGCGTCGCTGATGCTGAGCTATTCGCCGCAGGAGGATTCGGTAGTCTACGAGAGACTCTGGACCCCATATGTGGATCACTTGATAACCTGCATCGGCAAACCGGTACGTTTTCTGCCGGTCTATTCAAGCGCGGCCACTGTAGAGGCGCTGCGCTCCGGGCGTATCCAGTTGAGCCTGTTATCCGCAGGCGATACGCCGTTCGCGGTGAATATTGGTGGCGCAATACCCATTGCCACACACGGCACTGAAAAAGATGGCATTGCGGCCTACCATTTGATCGTCGTGGTCAAGAAAAGCAGCGCATTCAAAACGCTTTCTGACCTGAAGGGAAAGCGAGTAGCCCACGTGTCACCATCGTCTAACTCGGGCAATCTCGCCCCGCGCGCCTTGTTCCCCAAAGAGGGCCTGGTGCCCGACAAGGACTACAAAGTGATCTATTCGGGAAAGCACGACAATTCCGTCTCGGGAGTCATCAATGGCGACTACGATGCGGGCGCCGTGGCCGACGACGTGCTGATACGCATGCTGCAGCGTGGCGCCTTGAAACCGGATGACTTGCGAATTATTTACAAGAGCCAGCCATTTCCAGCAGGCAGCCTTGCGGTTGCCCATGACCTCGAACCGCTGCTGAAGAAAAAAATCATCGATTGCACATTCAGCTTCCGCTTTCCAGCGGACCTCTCGGCCGCATTCCGCGGACCCGACCGGTTTGTGCCGCTAAACTACAAGCGTGATTTCGCCTCAGTGCGCCATGTTGCCGAAGCGAGCGGCGAGTCGTTGAATCGTAGCGGCTTCGAGGCGCGCAAGGCGCGCGAGCAGGCATTGGCAAAACCTGTAGATGCAGCTAAAAAATGACCCCTGACCGTTCTATCCAAATCCGCGGCCTGGTAAAGGAATACAAGCGTGGCGTTCCGGTATTGAAAGGTATCGACCTCACCATTGCGGGAGAAGGCATCACCGCCATCATCGGCCCCTCAGGCACCGGCAAATCGACGCTAATTCGTTGCATCAATCGTCTTGTCGAACCCACTGCCGGCGAAATTTTGTTTCAGGGCATGGACCTGGCTAAACTGAAAGGCACTGAACTGCGCATGGCCCGCCGCAAAATCGGCATGGTATTTCAGGAATACAACCTCGTCGAGCGGCTGACTGTGATGGAAAACGTCCTAACCGGCCGACTCGGCTATATGTCCGCATTCAAGGCGTGGCTGCGAAAATTTACACCTGAAGATATTGAAGAGGCGTTCCTGCTGCTCGATACCGTGGGCCTCTCCAGTTTCGCCAACCAACGCGCCGATGCGCTCTCTGGTGGGCAGCGCCAACGCGTCGGCATTGCGCGCGCAGTGATGCAGCACCCGGAAATTCTGCTCGCCGATGAACCCACCTCATCGCTCGACCCGAAGACCTCGGTGGAAATCATGGAACTGATGGCCGATATCGCCGGCAAGCGCAATATTCCTGTGATCGTGAATATTCACAATGTCGAACTGGCCAAGCGTTTTTGTCAACGCATGATCGGTATGACCAACGGAAAAGTGGTGTTCGATGGCGCGCCCGCGCAGCTTAGTGACGCGAATCTGAAAGAGATTTATGGTGGGGAAAACTGGATTGAGTGACGAATCAAGAATTTCGTGCCCCAAATGAACGCGTCAATCGCCGCCAACCGCGACCCCTTCCCCGCCCATTGGCCCACGCGTATCGGCTGGCTGGTACTGCTCGGCTATTGCATCTGGGCTGCAGCACAACTCGACTTCACCTGGAGCCGTTTTGTTTCCGGGCTTGCCAATGGCGAGCGATTTCTGACACGCATGTTTCCGCCAGATTTTAGCGGCGACAAATGGGAAATGATTGTCAAGGGGCTCACTGAGAGTCTCGAGATCGCCGTGATCGCGAGCGCCATCGGCATCGCCATCTCGTTGCCGCTCGGGCTGATGGCATCGCGCAACCTCTCACCGGCCTGGCTATCGTGGCCGGCAAGACTCCTAATCGCGCTATGTCGTTCTTTTCACCCCGTCATCGTCGCGATTATTTTCGTCAAGGCCGTTGGCTTCGGCGCCATCGCTGGCATCGGCGCGCTGGTGATTGGCTCGCTCGGCTTCATTTCAAAACTGTTCGCCGATGCGATTGAAGAAATCTCGCTTAAGCAGGTCGAAGCGGTGCGCGCATCCGGTGCGTCGTTTGCCAATGTGCTGACGTTCGGCGTATTGCCGCAAGTGTTTGGCCGCTTCCTTGGCTTTTGCACTTACCAGCTCGATTCCAATCTGCGCAATTCGACCATGGTCGGCATCGTCGGCGCGGGCGGCATCGGCGGCACCTTGTTTTCGGCGTTCCAGCGTTTCGATTACGACTTCGTGCTCGCCATCCTCATTTCCATCATCACGCTTATTTTCATCGGCGAGATTCTCTCCAATGTGTTGCGCGCGGTGTTTCTCGATAACAAAACCGTTTCTCAATGGTTTGGGCGCGACGCTGGCCACTTGCCGGTCACACCACGTGGGTTGCAAGAGTGAGCACATCTTCAACGGCAACAGTGCAGGGCATCAACCGCGAATGGCGGCGCTTCACGCTCGAGCAGCGGGTCATTCGCTTCGCGTTTTATTTCATTGCCGTGGCAGCCATTGTGATGTCCGCACGGCACGTCGAATTTATCCCAGAGTTTTTGTACGATGCGCCGGACCAGATCAAGGATTTTTTCGTGCGCATGTGGCCGATGGACACTACGTTTTATGCAAAATCAGTACACGCCGCGCTAATCGAAACACTCAACATCGCCACCCTGGGTACGCTCCTCTGCCTGCTGATCGCGTTGCCCGTCGGCATGCTGGCGGCCAACAACCTGGTGCCGTTCAAGCCGGTCAATTATTTTGCTAAATTAATCCTCGTGTCTTCACGCTCGGTGAATTCGTTGGTTTGGGCCCTGTTGTTTATTGCCGTTTTTGGTCCAGGTGCACTGGCCGGTACGCTGGCGATTGCGTTTCGCTCCATCGGCTTCGTCGGCAAACTATTTGGCGAGGCGCTGGAAGAAGCACAGCGCGGGCCGATCGAAGCACTCACTGCCGTCGGTGCACCCAAAAGTAGTATCTTTATCAAAGGCTATTGGCCGCAGGTGGAGCCAGCGTTCTGGTCGATTGTGCTGTTCCGCTGGGATATCAATGTGCGTGAATCGGCCGTGTTGGGTTTGGTCGGCGCGGGCGGCATCGGCATGGCGATGGATTCAGCGATGAACCTGTTTCGGTGGGATCAGGTCGCCGTTGTGCTGCTGACTATTTTCGCCGTGGTCATCGTCGCCGAGCTCGGCGTTTCTGCAATTCGAAAGAGAGTGATCTGATATGCAAATGGGCCTCATTGGCTTGGGAAAAATGGGGGCCAGCATGGCGATGAAGTTGTGTCGCGCTGACATTCACGTGGTGGGTTTCGATGCGGCGGGGAAAGCGGTCGATGGGCTACAGAACGAGCCCGGCTTTGATGGTGCCTATTCATTGGATGCACTCCTCAATGCCGTTAGTGCGCCGCGCATACTTTGGCTGATGTTGCCCGCAGGCGAACCGACCGAACGCCTGCTTGATGAGCTGCAATTCAAGTTGACGCCGGGCGATTTGCTTGTCAATGGTGCCAATAATTTCTATAAAGCCTCGGTCGCGCATGCCGCCAGATTCCGCGACATCGGCATACAGTTTGTCGATGCCGGTGTGACCGGGGGCATACACGGCCTCAAGAATGGCTATTGCATCATGGCAGGTGGCGAGTCCACCGCCATCAAACGTATCGAGCGCGTCCTCAATGCGTTAAGCCCGCAGCCTAATCAATGGCTGCATTGTGGTCCCTCCGGTTCCGGCCATTTTGTGAAGATGGTTCACAACGGCATCGAGTACGGCATGATGCAGGCTTACGCAGAAGGGTTTTCGGTCATGACCGCCAAACGCGAATTCGATCTGGATATCGGCGCCAT
>JBDTPE010000333.1:0-4009 GCA_039932875.1 Betaproteobacteria bacterium
TAGCATTAACCGCGCGTAAGTGACAACGGCGAGAGACTGACGGAATTCATCCTCGTCGCGCTTTCAAATTTCTCGGCGACTGCCCGGTAAAGAGCCGCAATCGTGACTACACGCCTACCGACGTCGACTCCAAGAAGATACGCGATGCTGATCAGGGCGGTGAGATATACGGTGAGGTGGAATCGCATCGCCGCAGTTTGACGGCGGAAGTGTTACCGTGCATCGCGAAAACATTTCGCACAGACATGACGCAGAAAGTTTTCATGGGACAATCGTAAAGTTCGCTGTTTGGTACCCATACGTTGTTCACCGAGCCGGCCATGTTCAGTCAGTATGTGTTGAGCCGTCTCACACTGTGGTTCGACAAATACGTGATGTTTGACACAGAGCGCGAATATGCGCGCACGCACAAAGTTCTCCGCACCGCTATATTGTTGATGACCGGCTCGTATGAAACCCTGAAGCCGGGATCGAAAAATAAGCGCTTCAATTCCCGTGCCGATAAGATGCTGGACATGAATTCGTTCAAGAGGCAATTGAAATCGCGCCGTTATCCTGGTCTCACCATTCGCAGCGAGATGATTGCTGACGAAGTCCATCTCACCGTAGCGCCGGCGGCGATGACCCGCGGCCTGATGTGGGCGTTTGGAAAGTCGGAAAAATGATTGTTTTCACCTTTATGTCGCGCCAACACTTTCAATTGATCGCTACCGCGTGGCTGGCATGTCTGGCTATGCAAAGCACATTTGCCGCCGATAGCGGCCCGTACCAGAACATCAAACCCAGCATCGACGGCATCGGCAAATCGTATATGGGCCGCGAAATTGCAGGTGTGATGGGCTGGCAGGCTGCCACATGGCTGGAGCGTCCCGAACGCGCAAAAGAAGAGCGTCCGGATCTACTACTCACAGAATTGCAGTTGAAACCAGGCATGGTCGTCGCCGACATTGGCGCAGGTTCGGGGTATCACTCGCGGCGCATGGCCGATGCTGTCGGCAAGACTGGCAAGGTTTACGCAGTCGACGTACAGCCACAAATGGTGCAGATGCTTTCCGAGATCGCCCGCGACGAACGTTTCAGCAATGTGAAGGCAATATTGTCTGCTGTCGATGATGTCAGGTTACCCGCTGATTCAGTGGATCTCGCCATCATGGTCGATGTTTACCATGAGCTGGAGTTTCCGCTCGAAGTATTACAGTCGATCGTCAGGTCACTAAAACCCGGCGGCCGCGTGGCATTTGTGGAGTACCGGGCCGAGGATGCCAATGTGGCCATTAAGCCGTTGCACAAGATGAGTGAGGCACAAGTTCGGCGCGAAGCCGCGCGTCTGCCATTGGCATGGGAGCGGACGTCAAAAGTGCTGCCTTGGCAGCATATTGTGATGTTCAGGAAACTCGCAAAATAGGCGCGTGCGACCTACAAAAATTGAGCGTTGGTGCGGTACTGAATTGCCACGCAACATCAGCCTAACTGTGCCGCGTCCACTGGCTCGCTAAACAAAAAACCTTGCATGTAATCCACGCCAAAACTAGTCATAGTCGCGGCCTGGAACTCGGTCTCTACACCCTCGGCGACCAGTGCCAGGCCAAGACTCTTGCCGATGGCGCAGATTGATTCGGCAAGCCTTCTGCTGCGCTCATCACTCTCCAAGGCGCGCACAAAGGTACGATCAATTTTCAGGGTACTGAATTCAAAGCGCGTGAGGTAGGAAAGCGAAGAAAAGCCTGTGCCGAAATCATCCAGCGAAAGGCTCACCCCGCGTTCGCGCAATTCCTTGATTTGTGCGAATACAACGCTGTCGTCGTCGATCATGATGTTTTCAGTGAACTCCAATTCGAGCATTTCGGGTACCAGAGAGTGCCTTGCCAGCACCTCGACCACGGAGGCGACAAAGTCCGGTCGGCGCAGTTGTAACGCCGAGACATTCACACAAATAATTAACTGCTGCAAGCGTTCTTGTTGCCAGATCGAGGCCTGTCTACAGGCCTGCTCCAAAACCCACTGGCCGAGTTCGATGACGAGCCCGGATTGTTCGGCAATGGGGATAAATTCATCGGGTGCAATTGGGCCGATCTCAGCGTTATGCCACCTTAACAACGCTTCTGCCTTGGCATAATTGCGATCGCTTGCTGCAACGATTGGCTGATACACAACGGAGAATTCGCCATTCTGCTGGGCCCGCCACATGTGCCGTTCGATAAGTAGTTGGCGCTGCGCGCGTTCGTTCATTTCGAGATTAAAAAAGCGCCAGGTATTTCGGTCCGCATTCGGCGCCTGCGCAGTCGCCAGTTTGGCGCGTTGGACCAGTACGTCGGCCGTATCGCCGTCCTCGCCAGAGACGGCAATACCAATACTCACAGTAAGCGTAGATTTGATGCCGGCGACAAAAAACGGGTGGCCAACCGTGTCGACGATATTGTTTGCGATTTCTTCGGCGTTTCGTATTGCCTCCTCTTTTGCAGGCTTGGATACAAGCAATATGAATTCATCGCCACCGTAGCGAGCCAGCGTGTGCTGCGCTCCCGCGACGATCTGCAATCGCGATGAAATCTCGCGTAGCAGTTGGTCGCCAGCGGAATGGCCAAATGCTTCGTTGAAGCGTCGCAGATTGTCTATGTCTACGACCAGAACCGCACAGGTGAGGCCAGTGATTGGCGATGTTCTGATGATGGTATCGAGGCGATCCAACAACAGACGCCGATTCGGCAGCGAAGTCAGTTCGTCGGTTGTTGCCTGACGCGAAATGCTCTCATTCGATTCACGCAAAATGACATAAACCAGTCCGATGGCGAGAATACTGTAGCCTGCGGCCATGCTAAAGATGACAATGCGGCCCTGCCACAACAGCGAATAAGCCAGCATCAACATCAGTGCCTGCGCAAATACTATACAGGCGACGATTCGGTACTGCGGATTACGCTTCCAGATTACCCAAGCTGCCCAGGAATTGACCAGCCCGATGGCCAGACCAACGGCAAGACTGGATTCCTCTAAGGAAAAAATAAGGGTGAGCCAGATAATACTGCTTGTACCCAGTATCAGGAGAGCGAGCATTGGCCACTGGACCGGTCGTTCGCGAAAGTGTTGCGTGCCGGCCCAAAAGGTGCCGACGTAGATGCCGGGGAACAACGGTGCCAGATAGAGCAGAAAATTGTTACTGCGGTCTATTCCGACCTGATACGAAATTGACGCCGCGGCCAGCGAAAGATAGGCGATTGCCCAATATAGAGGCGTAAAGTTCGAGCGACGTGTAAGCCAGATCGAAAGCAGAAACAGCGCGAGGAACAATCTGGCAATATTCGGCAATTCGGTCATTGGCGCAGTATCTTTTGCATGTTAGCGGATGTTACGCGAAATTCAAGTTGGAATAACAAATTGAACGGCAGATCCTGCACGAACGTAATTCGGCGCTGCAGTTTGGTGCGCGCCAGGACAGCGGAGCGAACTGAAATTTTCATGGTGTGGCGCTTGGTGCTACGCTAGCTGCCGTCGTGACAAAGGACCATCCAACTTTTAAGGAAACCGCAAATAAACATAACATGAAAAACTCCACTCTCGCGCCCTTCATCGCGGCTGCCACCGCGCAAACTCGTGATCACGTCGACCCTGCAGACTGTGTACTCGCATTGGCGCCGCTGATGCTCGATCTTATCGACAATGCCACCGCGTTTCTACAGCCACAACATTTTCGCAGTGACCCGGACGCCTACGCACGCAATCTGGTCTACGATGCCCCGGATGCCAGTCTGTCGCTCTATGTTTTGGTCTGGCTGCCGGGGCAGTGGACGCCCATTCACGACCACGGCAGCTGGGGTGTCGTCGGTGTTTTGGAAGGGGTGCTGGAGGAGCGCAATTACGTTCGTGAATCACCCGACCGCGGTGCTGATAATGGAATCCAGCTATTGCGTGGAGGCGTTACGCTGCTGGCGCGAGGAGCTGTCACCACGTTCGTGCCAAACCCGGATCAGATTCACGTCACTGGTGTGCCAGTCGAAAGACCTCGCGCGGT
>JBDTPE010000334.1:0-3989 GCA_039932875.1 Betaproteobacteria bacterium
GTCTTCGGCAGCCTGAATGTCGAGGAAAACCTGGTACTCGCCTCGTTGACGGCGCCGGACAAGTGGCCGCTCGACCGCATCTATGAAATGTTTCCGCGCCTCAAGGAACGGCGAAGCAGCCGTGGCACCGACTTATCCGGTGGTGAGCAACAAATGTTGGCTATCGCGCGCGCGCTAATCCGCAACCCGAAGATTCTCCTGCTCGACGAGCCTTTTGAAGGCCTGGCACCGGTGATCGTGCGCGACCTGATGACGGCCTGCCGGCAACTTGTTGCAGCCGGCCAAACCATTGTGCTTGTGGAACAGAACCTCGCAGCAACACTGGCGCTGGCGCAACGCGTTTATATCATCAACAATGGGCATATTGCCCATGAAGGCACTGCGAAAGAGATTAAGGCGCAGCCGGAGATACTGCGCAGGCATCTGGGTGTCTGAGACCAGCGTGCCTCAGTCCATATTTGTTCATTGAGTCCAACACGCCGGTGCGCAGCGCGAAACCTACGCGCGTCAATGATCACACGCATCCACTGCCCGAATGCTATAGCGCAAATGGTGATGCAATCTTGCAATAGACCATGCATCTTTCAGGCTTAGTGCATGCAGCGGCGTATTGCTGCTTTTTCACGACTATCTGACGAGTTATCAGCACGCTACACAATGGCCGAGATTCATCCTGCAGGCGGCATTGCAGAGATATGAGGTGCCGGAGTCAGGGGAAAGGTGCTGGATTCACGGTACACAACTGCCGCCCAATCACACTGCTGTTCACCCAGGGAGATATGCCGCATGCCTACCACCGCTTGGTACTCTCGCTTCGCAACGACTGCCGCGCGCTTCTGCGGGAGACCGCGTGTGTTCGTAGTCGCCGTCCTGATCATTGCAGTCTGGATTGTTACCGGGCCAATATTTCACTTCAGTGACACGTGGCAATTGGTCATCAACACGGGAACGACGATCGTCACCTTCTTGATGGTCTTCCTGATCCAGAACACGCAGACGCGCGACACTGAAGCCATCCAGGTAAAGCTCGACGAACTGATTCGTTCCACCAAAGGGGCTCATAATGCGCTTCTCGATCTGGAAGAGTTGGACGAAGAAGCTCTCCAGTCCTTTCGATTGCGGTATCAGGCGCTGGCAAGCGAAGCGCGAGCGGACCTTTGTCTGGGCAAGCAAGATACTGGAACGCCTGAGCCCAAACTTTAGCCATACGCGCGCGTCTGGGCTGATGACGCAAATACTGCCTCCGCCGCGGGCTACGGCGTGCTGAATGTTCGGGCCGCATACAGCATGAAATTGGGAACGGTCGAGCTGCAACTGTTCACGCGACTGGAAAATCTGTTTGACAGAAAATATATCTCCAGCGTTATCGTCAACGACGCCAATCAGCGCTATTTTGAGAGCGCGGTAGCGCGGCGATGGCTGGCCGGCATCAACGGCAGCGTGCGTTTTTGAGTTGTCGCCATGAGCGGAATATGCCAAACACAAGCACCGACGAGCCTCGCGGGGCGAAAACACCCGAAACGCCGCGCCAAATGGCGCTGTACAGCTTTCGTTTGTTGCATAGTCCTGAGGAGAACGCTCATCTTGTGCTCTTCGCCCTCATTGCCTGGGTATAACAGGTCGAAACAATTGAAACGCGGTGCCTTCCGCCGGGTCCAACGCTTTCTGAAGAGTCAGCCGATCGCCCCAGGCCTCGATCAAGAGACCATGGACGCTCACTGTGAAAAACCAGCAGAAAATTCCAATGCCTCTCAAAAATTCAGACAACAGTATCTGTTGAGACCCCTGATACTTAGTCTTGAGGCATCTTCTGAACCCAGCACAAACCACCGTTAAGGAAACACAACCATGAACGTATCTGGATATGCCGCCCACTCACCGAAGGATGAACTCGTCCCGTTCCGCTTTGACCGTCGCGAACCGCGCGCCAATGACGTGGTGATCGAGGCGCTATTTTGCGGCGTATGTCATTCCGACTTGCACACGGCGCGAAACGATTGGGGTGGCACCAAGTATCCGGTAGTACCTGGGCACGAGATCGTCGGCCGCGTTGCGAGCGTCGGTTCAGCGGTCACTACATTCAAGCCTGGTGATGCAGTAGGTGTTGGGTGCATGGTCGATTCCTGCCAACATTGCGCCGCTTGTGCTAAAGGCTTCGAGCAGTATTGTGAGGAGGTCGCAACGTTTACCTACAACAGTGCTGACCGCCACGATTCAAAGCCTACTTATGGCGGCTATTCCGAAAAGATCGTCGTATCCGAGAAATTTGTTCTCAAGGTTCCGGAAACTCTCGATTTGGCCGCCACCGCGCCACTACTCTGTGCCGGCATAACCACATGGTCGCCGCTCCGGCACTGGAAAGTGGGAAAGGCCAGCCGGGTTGCGGTCGTTGGCCTGGGCGGACTTGGCCACATGGCGCTAAAGCTGGCTAAGGCTCTCGGTGCCAGCGTCACGCTAATTACCCGCTCGGCAGGCAAGGAGCAGGATGCACGCCGCTTGGGCGCCGACGAAATCGTGCTCTCAACCGATCGAAAGCAAATGGCTTCCATAGCCGGTCGCTTTGACCTCATTGTCGACACCGTTCCTTCTGTTCACGACCTCAATCCGTACCTGCCGACGTTGGCGCTTAATGGAACGCTGGTCCTCGTCGGCTACCTCGGCCCGCTTGATCCGATGCTCAATACCGTGCCGCTAATCCTGGGGCGCAAGTCTGTGGCGGGCTCGCTCATCGGCGGCATCGCCGAAACGCAGGAAATGCTTGATTTCTGCGGTGAGCATGGCATTACTTCGGATATCGAGATGATCAAGATGCAGGAAATTAATCTGGCTTATGAGCGAATGTTGAAGAGTGACGTGAAGTACCGGTTTGTCATCGATCTGGCATCGTTGAAGGCAAAAGAGGCGTAACAAGCGCGGCCAGACAGGCAACCTCAGGTCTTAGGGCATCATCAAAACTGTTGCCCGGCGAAAACTTAAATAGCAACATGACTTGAATTCTTCACATTTCGGCACTATCATTTAGCACTCTAAAAGGTTGAGTGCTAACAACTTGCACTCCCTTCTATGTTGCGCCGGCCATAAAAACCCGGTTTTTCTTGTAAATCAATGTTTTACATTTAGGAGTGAGCTATGAAACTGCGTCCCCTGCACGATCGTGTGATCGTCAAGCGTTTGGAAGAAGAGCGGAAAACCGCATCCGGCATCGTCATCCCTGACACCGCCGCAGAAAAACCAGATCAAGGCGAAGTATTGGCTGTTGGTCCGGGCAAGAAGAACGACGAAGGCAAAGTGTTCCCGGTCGACGTCAAAGTTGGCGACAAGATTCTGTTCGGCAAGTATTCCGGCACCACCGTGCGCGTTGACGGTGACGAACTGCTGGTGATGCGTGAAGAAGACATCATGGCAGTTGTTGCCTAATCGTCTGCCTCCGGCATCCGCAATTAAACAAATTTGAAAGGAATTCATCATGGCTTCAAAAGAAGTTAAGTTCGGCGGCGACGCACGCGTTCGCATGGTTCATGGCGTGAATGTTCTCGCCAATGCAGTTAAAGTCACCCTTGGCCCTAAAGGCCGCAACGTGGTTCTCGAGCGTTCATTCGGCGCGCCAACCATCACCAAGGACGGTGTATCGGTTGCCAAGGAAATCGAACTCAAAGACAAATTCGAAAACATGGGCGCGCAGATGGTCAAGGAAGTTGCTTCCAAGACCTCCGATGTCGCTGGCGATGGCACCACCACCGCAACCGTGTTGGCACAAGCCATCGTTGTCGAAGGCATGAAGTACGTTGCCGCCGGCATGAACCCGATGGATCTGAAGCGCGGTATCGACAAGGCAGTTGTTGCCATCGTCGCTGAGTTGAAGAAAATCTCCAAGCCAACCACGACCAACAAGGAAATCGCACAAGTTGGTTCGATCTCGGCTAATTCCGACGAGAACATCGGCAAGATCATTTCCGATGCAATGGAAAAAGTCGGCAAAGAAGGCGTGA
>JBDTPE010000335.1:0-3981 GCA_039932875.1 Betaproteobacteria bacterium
TCCACGCCCACCGAGAAAGATCGGACAGTGGATGAAGTCTGGCTACGTTCGATGAAAGATATAGGCGTTCGCATCGAAGTGCGCAAGGCCAAATGGCCCGACCTGCTCAAAGAGTCCAATGCCGGCAAGCTGATGATGTGGTCTCTCGGCGGTTCCGCGTCGCAGCCCGATGCTGATACCTGGCTAACCTCACTATATGGACCTAACTGCGGCTTCAAGGGTAACCGGGCGTGTTTCCAGTTGAAGGAATTCGATGTCCTGTTCGAAAAAGCGGAACGCATGCCGGACACGCCTGAGCGCACCAAGCTCTATCAGGAAATGGCGAAACTAATGGTGGCGTACGCGCCGTGGAAAATAAACACGCACCGCATCATGACCGACATGTGGTATCCCTATGTAATCGGTTTCCGCCGTCCCTTGGTGCAGACCGAGAATTGGTGGCGATACGTCGATATCGATCTGGACGCCAAGAAGAAGTTTGACGCACGTTAGCGATGGCGTGTGACGCGATGAAAACCTGTAGGGCTGGTTGCGTTGCATTGCTGTTGCTGGCAGTCATTTCCAGCGCCGACGCGAAACCCGACGCGAACAAAGTGTTGCGTTACGCTTTCGAAGTCGCGGAATCGAGCTTTGACCCCCACAGAAACAGCGACGTTTACTCCGGTATCGTCAACAACGCGATTTTCGAGCCGCCGCTACGCTATGATTTTTTGGCGCGTCCGCCGAAGCTGATCGCCAATACCCTGGTGGCCATGCCTGAGGTATCCGCCGACTACAAGACCTATACGCTGCACGTAAAGCCGGGCATCTTTTTTTCCGATGACCCCGCATTTGGCGGCAAGAAAAGAGAGCTCACCGCCGAAGACTATGTGTATTCCATCAAGCGGCTATTTGACCCCAAGCTTGCCGCACCGTTGCTGGCGGAAGTCGAGGGCTATATTGTCGGCTCGGAAGCGTTGATGAAGCGTGTGCGCAAATCCAACCAGATGGATTACGACACCCCGCTGGAAGGATTGAAGGCGCTCGATCGCTATACATTTCAGGTAAAACTCAACGAATCCAAACCCAACTGGATCTATAATTTTGCGGACGGTCGCGTTGCCAGTGCGGTTGCGCGTGAAGTCGTCGAGCGATACAAGGACGACATCGTCTCGCACCCGGTTGGTACCGGCGCGTATCGATTGACGTCGTGGAAACGCTCGTCGAGAATGGTTTTCGAGTCTAATCCAAATTATCGCGAAGCCTATTTTGACGGCGAGCCTGCCGCCGATGACATTGCTGGACAGGCAATACTCGCGCGCTTAAAGGGCAAGCGTCTGCCCATGATCAGTCACGTCGAGGTTTCCGTCATCGCCGAACAGCAGCCGCGCTGGATTTCTTTCCTCAATCGCGAGTTTGATTTGCTCTGGTTGATGCCCGAGGACTTCGGCAATATGTCGGTACCCAATGGCAAGCTCGCGCCGAATCTGCAAAAAGCCGGGATTGTGATGGAGCAACTCGCGGCGATGGATCTCACTTACATCTACTTCAACATGGAAGATGCGACGGTCGGTGGCTACACGCCGGACAGAATCGCACTGCGCCGGGCGATATCTCTGGGTTACAAGACGCGCGACGAAATCAGTACAATCCGCAAAAACCTTGCGGTCCCGGCGCATGTTCCGTACGCGCCTGGAGTTGCCGGCTATGACCCCGCATTCCGCACTAGCGCGAATGAGCATGATCCGGCAAAAGCGCGAGCACTGTTGGATATGTATGGATATATTGATCGGAATGGTGACGGCTATCGCGAGATGCCTGACGGGTCGCCGCTGGTGCTTGCCTTCAACTCGACGCCGAGTGATCGAGACAAGCAGATCGATGAGCTTCTGGTGCGCAGCATGGATGACATCGGCCTCAAGCTAACGGTACGCAAGGCGAAGTGGCCGGACCTGCTCAAGGAGTCGAATGCTGGAAAATTGATGATGTGGCAGTTGGGTCAGACCGCATCAGCACCTGATGCGCTTGGCAGCCTGCAATCGCTGTACGGTCCTAATTCCGGATTCAAAGGCAACCGCGCGCGCTTCAAGTTGGCAGCCTTCGATGCGGCGTTTGAAAAGGCCGAGCAACTACCACATGGCCCGGAACGAACCAGACTGTTCCAGGAAATGGCAAGAATCATGGTCGCGTACGCGCCATGGAAAATTAATACCCATCGCATCCTCACGGACATGTGGTACCCCTACCTGATCGGTTTTCGCCGCCCTCAGGTACAGACGCAGAACTGGTGGCGATTTGTCGATATCGATCTCGACATGAAAAAGCAGTTTGAGGCGAAATAGGCGTGCTCCAATGGCTTACGTTCTGCATGTTCGTCGCGACTTCGGTGTCGATACAGACTTTGGCGGCTGAATCGCGGCACGCGGACCCGAACAAGGTTTTGCGGTACGCATTTGAGGTGGCAGAGACCGGATTCGATCCAGCCCAGATCTCCGATTGGTATTCCAGTATTGTCAACGAGCAGATTTTCGACACGCCGTTGAAATACGACTATTTGGCGCGTCCACTCAAATTGAAGCCGAACGTGCTGGAGGCGATGCCTGAAATAAGCGCCGATGGAACCGTCTACACGCTGCGGTTTCGTAAAGGCATTTACTTTGCCGACGACGCCGCGTTTGGCGGCAAGAAGCGTGAATTAGTCGCGGCTGATCTCGTCTATACGATGAAGCGGTTGTATGACCCGAAAGTGAAATCGCCGAATCTCTATTTCCTCGACGGCAAGATCGCCGGCATGGAACCGCTCAAGAAAAAGGCGAAAGTCACCGGCGCATTCGACTACGACATGGCGACAGAGGGATTTGAACTCGTCGACCGTTATACGCTTAAGATCAAATTGCTGGCCGCAGATTACAATTTTTCCTACCTCCTGGCATCGGTGAACTCAACAGCCATCGTCGCCCGCGAAGTCATCGAGAAATATGTCGACGACATCATGGCGCATCCGGTTGGCACCGGGCCTTACCGATTGGCCTCGTGGAAGCGTTCTTCTCGCATCGTGCTGGAAGCGAACCTGAATTTTCGAGAAGAGTACTTTGATGCCGAGCCGCCACTCGGTGACACGGAGAAGCTTGAGATAGCCGCGAAAATGAAAGGCAAACGCATCCCGCAAATTGGTCGCATCGAGATTTCGCCGGTTGAGGAAGATCAGCCACGCTGGCTGGCATTTCTGAATAAAGAACATGACTTCATCGACCGCGTACCGAACGATTTCGCCAACCACGCTTTCCCCGGCAACAAGTTGGCCGCGTACTTGAGCAAAGAGGGCGTGCAAATGGACCGCCAGCCGGGACTGGAGCTAACCTACGCGTATTTTGCAATGGAGAGTCCGGTCGTCGGCGGTTACACGCCGGAAAAAGTCGCCTTGAGGCGGGCGATTGTGCTGGGCTACAATACCGACGAGGAAATCGGCATTATTCGCAAGAATCAGGCGGTGCCCGCGCAAACCCCGGTGGCGCCGGGTGCATTTGGCTATGAAGAGAATTTCCGCACCACGGCCAATGACTTCGACCCGGCGCGTTCGCGGGCATTGCTCGACATGTATGGCTATGTTGATCGCGACGGCGACGGCTACCGCGAAAATCCGGATGGTTCCAAGCTGGAGCTTGAACTGGCGACCACACCGACGCAACGCGACAAGCAGTTCGATGAACTTTGGCGCAAAAGCATGGATGCTATCGGCATCAAAATTCGCATCAAGAAAGCACGCTGGCCCGATTTGCTCAAGGAGTCACGCGCTGGCAAATTGATGATGTGGCAACTGGGTTGGAGCGGACCCTATCCGGATGCCGAAGCTTTTTTTGTGATGTTGTATGGCCCCAACGGCGGTCAGGCCAATCATGCGCGATTCAAGAATGCCGAGTTTGACCGGCTTTTCGAAAAAGCGCGCGGCACGCCGCCCAGCCCGGAGCGGTTGGCCATCTATCATGAAATGAATCGTTTGTT
>JBDTPE010000336.1:0-3974 GCA_039932875.1 Betaproteobacteria bacterium
GGTCACCCCACAGCCGTACCAGACGCTGTTGCAGATCAGTCAGATCGTGCATGGCGCGGCTTTTGGCGGCGATAGTACCGTCCGGCCCAGTCTGCGTACGAATCCGTTGCTGCAATTTATCGACCAGCTTGGTCGGGTCGATCAGACGCAACACCTGGCCCGCTGGTGGCGGATTGCCCGGTACCAGCACTTTCGGTGGCTGATCGCCATCCAACGCCACCACAAATAATCGTTGAAGATTCAGTCCTTCGTTGCTGGTGCGAATTTCAATTTGCCCTCTGTTTTGCTTGAGCGTTTCCTGGACTTTGTCGACTTCCTTGAACATCAACCGGTATGGGTCAGCGAGCGAAATCATCAGCACGTCGGTATAGAGATCCTGCATCGTCGTCTTGGTTTCAGACTCGACAATATCGCTCAATAGTTCCTGCTCATCGGCGTACAGATACAGCGAGTGCAACTCTTGCCAAACCCCGATTGGACAAGGGTGGTAGGTTTTGTAGCTTTGCATCAATTGTGACTGCAGGTAATACATCGCCCAGTAGGTGGCACCGGGCAGGTATTTCTTGGCATTGAACATGATCAGCTTGCCGGATTTTTCCAGCAGCAAAATTTTGTAGGCGGTTGCAGTTTGAGTACGCAACGCGCGCGCGAAGTCAAACGCTTCGCGTTGTTTGGCCGGCAGTGGCAGTACGCTGTAGGCGTAAATCGCTTCGAGTTCGTCGAGTAGCACATCTACTACCGGCCGATAGATATCCACCAGCGCTGCGCGCTCCTCGCTTGGCATCTTCGCGTGGTTCAGCGCCTCGATGGTTTGCGCGACCATATTGGCCGCTTCAAATGTCTTCGTAAGAGGCAACGACTCGATCCAGGCACGGGCTTTTTTCGGATTGGTCTCGATATCCTTTGGAAGCGCGCGTATGGTGGTCGGTACTGAAAGGCTTAACGCCATGGGTCCCCCGTGAATTTTTGCAGCGATTTGACGTCAAAATTGATCGTCAAATTCCTTGCGAAGCGCCAAAGCCGTAAAGCCTAGTATTATGGTTTTTTTGATTTTAACAGAGACGCCAATGAACTGTACTCAGCGCGCGCGCGCGCCCTGCCTGCAATTGCTCTTCATCGCAGTGACCTGGTTCACCGTTTTTGGCGCTTTCGCGTTCGATCTGAAAGATACGGCGGGCCAACCGCAGCGACTCGCTGATCTGAAGGGTAAATGGGTGGTAGTCAATTTCTGGGCAACCTGGTGCGCGCCGTGTGTGAAGGAAATCCCTGACATAGCAGAATTCGCCAAGGAGCAGGGTGACAAGGTACGCGTGGTCGGGATTGCGCTGGATTGGGTAGAAGGCGACAAGCCGACCGCAAACGATGAACGCAAGATCAAGGCCTTCGCCAAAAAGGTCGCGCACACCTATCCATTGGTGCTGGGCAACGATGCGACGGAAAAATTCTTTGGCAAGGTCAAAGGGCTGCCCAAGACCATCGTCTATAACCCCGAAGGCAAGGTAGTGTTTGAAAAGACCGGTCCGGTGACAAAGCAATTGCTGGCGCGGGTGGTGAACGGCGAGAAAATTTGAAGCGCCAGTATTGACGGGTGTTTGCGGGTCATTTCGCCCCGAAACGCCCGCCAATGCTGGCTTAAGCTTCTTCAGTCGCCAGTGTTGCCAGGCGCGCGATCTTGCTTTTGACCAAATGTGCGATGACCGGCACCGGTACTGCGGTTGCTTTGTCGTCGCGGCGATGCTGGTATTCGACGTTATTGTCCTTGAGTCCGCGGTCGCCCACTGTAATCCGATGCGGCACGCCCACCAGCTCCCAATCTGCAAACATCACGCCCGGACGCTCGCCCCGATCGTCGAGAACGACGTCGATCCCCATTGCAGTTAGTTCTTTGTGTAGGTGGTCGGCGGCAGCCTTGACGGCGTCGTTGCGGTCGTAACCGAGGGGACAAATCACCACCTCGAATGGGGCAATCGAATCGGGCCAGATAATGCCTTTGTCGTCGTGATTCTGCTCGATTGCGGCGCCCAGTAGCCGCGTCACGCCGATGCCATAGCAACCCATTTCCAGAAGTTGCGGCTTACCGTTTTCATCGAGAAAAGTTGCTTTCATTGGCGCTGAGTAGACGGTGCCCAGGTAAAACACATGGCCCACCTCGATGCCACGCTGAATGTCGAGCACGCCAGCGCCGTCGGGCGATGGATCGCCGATGACGACATTGCGAATGTCTGCAATCACGACAGGCTCAGGCAGATCCCGTCCCCAGTTGAGCCCGGTGTAGTGGAAGTCCTCTTCGTTGGCGCCGGAGACGAAATCGCTCATATTGGAAACCGTGCGGTCGACGACCAATTTCACCGGTTTCTTCAGGCCAATGGGGCCGAGATAGCCTGGTTTGCAGCCGAAGGTCTCGACAATTTCAGACTCGGTCGCAAAACGGAATGTGCCGCCGAGACCCGGCACTTTGCCAGCCTTGATTTCATTGAGCTCGTGATCACCGCGTAGCAGCAGCAGCCAAACTTCCGCCGGCGCGGGATTTCCCGCGTCATCGGCGCGATCAACGGCAAGGACAATCGATTTCACGGTTTGCGCCAACGGCAGGCCGAGCAATGCCGCGACGTCCTCGCACTTTGCTTTGCCCGGCGTCGGTGTCTTTTGCATCGGCAGCGCGGGTGCAGCACGAGAGGCAACTGCTGGCAATGCTTCAGCCAACTCGATATTGGCGGCGTAGTCAGATTGCGGGCAATAGGCGATGGCATCCTCGCCGGTGTCGGCAATCACCTGAAACTCATGCGAGCGCGATCCGCCAATGGCGCCGGTATCGGCCTTGACCGCCCGGAAGGTCAGTCCCATTCGCGTAAAGATGCGCTGATAGGCGGCGAACATGGCGTCGTAACTCTTGCCGGCACTTGCTTCGTCGCGATCGAAAGAGTACGCATCCTTCATCGTGAATTCGCGGCCCCGCATCACGCCAAACCGTGGACGCCGCTCGTCGCGGAATTTGGTTTGAATATGATAAAAATTTACCGGCAACTGGCGATAGCTCTTGATTTCATTGCGTGCGATGTCAGTGATTACTTCCTCCGAAGTCGGCTGCACGATGAAATCGCGGCCGTGCCGGTCCTTTACGCGCATCAGTTCGGGGCCGTATTTTTGCCAACGATTGGTTTCCATCCACAACTCAGCAGGCTGCACCACCGGCATCAACAATTCCACCGCGCCGGCCGCGGTCATTTCTTCGCGGATGATGGTTTCGATCTTGCGGATCGAGCGCAGCCCCATCGGCATATAGGTGTAAATGCCCGCTGCCAATTTTTTGATCATCCCGGCGCGCAACATGAGTTTTTGCGAGACGACATCGGCGTCGGCGGGCGCTTCACGCAAGGTGGAAAGAAAAAAGTTAGATAAGCGCATGATTTATTGGTGTTTTCTACTGGTTTTTCCGAAGACCGGATGGATATTTTACACGGGCAGGAATGCGCGCTAAGAACTTTATGGCTGGTCACATATCACAAATTGTGAAAGAATTACTTTAACTTTTGAATTGGAAGGGCTTGGGCCATGATTGACCGAGACGGTTATCGCCCAAACGTCGCTATCGTCCTTTGCAATGCGAAGAACGAGGTGTTTTGGGGCAAGCGTATCAAGGAGCACGCGTGGCAGTTTCCGCAGGGCGGAATCAAGTTGAACGAAAGCCCTGAAGACGCGATGTTTCGCGAACTGGAAGAAGAAACAGGCTTGCTGCGAGAGCACGTGCGCATTTTGGGACGTACCAAAGGCTGGCTGCATTACAACGTGCCGACGCATTGGGTGAAGCGCGAATGGCGCGGCACCTACAAGGGCCAGAAGCAGATATGGTATTTGCTCAGACTGGTCGGACGTGACCACGACATCCGCTTGCGCGCCAGCACGCATCCCGAGTTTGACGCCTGGCGCTGGCACGATTACTGGGTGCCGCTGGACACGGTGATCGAATTCAAACG
>JBDTPE010000337.1:0-3966 GCA_039932875.1 Betaproteobacteria bacterium
TGCCTGAGCAGGATCGCTATGCCTATGACAGGCAGTATCTGTTGTCGAGAATTGCCGTATTGTTCGGTGGGCGTATCGCCGAAGAAGTGTTCATGAATCAGATGACGACGGGCGCATCGAACGACTTTGAGCGCGCCACACAACTGGCCCGCGATATGGTGACGCGCTACGGTATGTCCGATGAGCTGGGCACGATGGTATATGCCGATAATGAAGGCGAAGTATTTCTCGGCCGCTCGGTGACTCGTCAGACCAATATGTCTGAAGAGACGATGCGCAAGGTTGATGCTGAAATCCGCAAAATCATCGACATGCAATACGCGCTTGCGCGCAAACTCATCGAGGAAAACCGCGACAAGATTGAGGCGATGACGAAGGCTTTGCTCGAATTCGAGACTATCGATGCGGACCAGATTAAGGACATCATGGAAGGTCGTCCACCGCGCGCGCCGAAACTTAGCAGTAAGCCGATGCCAAAGCCCAGCAGTGGTGGTAGCGACGGCGCAGCACCCGCGGCTCCAAAGGCTGAGCCTGCGACGGCTGAGGGTGCCGACTAGGGGTCTAAAGGTAGATGTGATTTCTGACAAGGCCAGGGATTAATTCCTGGCCTTTGTTTTTCCGGCGTCCACGTCACAGTAAAAGTCGTCATCATGAAACTTCGTGCTGGAAAATTTCTGCTCGAACTTGACCGCCCATTGGTCATGGGAATTGTTAACGTAACGCCAGATTCATTTTCCGATGGTGGCAAGTTTCTGCCGACTGAATCAGCCATTGCTCACGGCAGGCGCTTGATCAAGGAGGGTGCCGACTTGCTCGATATCGGCGGTGAGTCTACGCGTCCGGGAGCGACGGCGGTATCGGTGCAGGAGGAGCTGGACCGCGTCATGCCAGTGCTGGAAGCTTTGGTAGGCGACGGTGTGCCGATATCGATAGACACACAAAAGACGCAATTGATGACGGCTGCGATCAGGGCTGGCGCGTCAATGATCAACGATGTAAACGCCTTGCTCGCCGATGGTGCGGTAGACGCGTGCACTGACGCAAGCGTCGCAGTCTGCCTGATGCATAAGCAGGGCAGTCCCGACACGATGCAGCGCGCGCCCGTATATGCAGATGTGGTGAAAGAAGTTACGGACTTCTTGGCTGAGCGTGCGAACACTTGTATGGTTGCGGGTATCGCGAACGAGCGAATCGTAATCGACCCGGGATTTGGCTTTGGCAAAACCGTTGAACACAATTTCAGATTGCTTCGGGAGCTCGATGCTTTGGTCACGTTAGGCTTTCCGCTACTGACCGGATTTTCGCGCAAATCGTCACTGGGCGTTGTTATCGGTCGGCCGGGCGATAACCGTCTCGCCGCCAGCATCGCAGCAGCCATCATTTGCGCACAAAACGGTGCGACAATTCTGCGCGTACATGACGTGCGTGAAACAGCGGATGCTATTAAGGTGTTGGTCGCGGCCAATCTTGCCATTGCAGAAAAATTCACAATGAGGTCAAAAAGTAAAATCAAATGAATCGCAAATATTTCGGAACAGACGGCATTCGTGGCCGTGTCGGTGAAACGCCGATCACGCCAGACTTCGCACTGCGCCTGGGTTTTGCCGCCGGTCGCGCACTCGCACATGGGCACGCCGTGGCAAACGGCGATACTCGGCCAGCTGTGCTGATCGGCAAAGACACCCGCATCTCTGGCTACATGCTAGAAAGCGCGCTGGAGGCTGGTCTCGCTGCATCCGGCTGTGATGTTCTGCTGGTTGGACCAATGCCGACAGCGGGCGTCGCCTATCTCACGCGCGGCCTGCGTCTGTCCGCCGGCATCATGATTTCGGCTTCGCACAATCCGTTCGATGACAACGGCATCAAGTTTTTTTCTGGTGAAGGCGCCAAGCTGGATGACGCGGTGGAGCTGTCCATCGAAGCTGAGCTGGAGAAGCCACTACTGTCGCTGCCATCGATTTCACTCGGCAAGGCACGCCGCCTCGATGACGCGCAGGGGCGCTACATCGAGTTTTGCAAAAGCACGTTTCCGACGACGCTGAATTTACGTGGTATCAAGCTGGTGCTCGACTGTGCGCATGGAGCTGCATACGACATTGGTCCCAATGTGTTTCGCGAGCTAGGCGCCACCGTTATCGCCATTGGTAACCAACCCAATGGCCTGAACATCAACGAAAAATGCGGCGCGACACATCCGGCAACGATGCAAGCTGCCGTGCTTGAACACGGTGCTGACCTTGGACTGGCGCTGGATGGCGACGCTGATCGGCTGATGATGTGCGACGCGGACGGCAAACTGTTTGACGGTGACCAGCTCCTTTATGCAATGGTCAAGGATCGTCACGAAAATGGGCTGTTGCGCGGCGGTGTTGTTGGTACATTGATGACTAACTTGGCGCTCGAGCAGCGCTTTGCTGAAATGCAGATTCCCTTCCAGCGCGCCAAGGTTGGCGATCGATACGTGCTGGAAATGCTGCGTGAAAATGACTGGGAGTGCGGCGGCGAAAATTCCGGTCATCTGCTTTGCCTCGACAAGCACAGCACTGGCGACGGCATCATTTCGGCCTTGCAGGTGTTGGCCGCACTGCGGCGCAAAGGCATCAAGCGGCTAGGCGAATATACAGCCGAATTGACGTTGTTTCCACAAGTGCTGGTTAACGTTCGCGTCGCAAGAAAGTTCGACTTCGCTTTAAATGCGGATGTAACTTCAGCCGTGAAAGCGGCAGAAACGGAACTGGCAGGTAAGGGCCGCGTGCTACTTCGTGCATCGGGGACCGAGCCATTAATTCGCGTCATGGTAGAAGGCCGTCACGGCGCATTGGTAAACGCACTTGCAGAAAAAATAGCCCAAGTCGTGACGAATGCCGCTGCCTGATCGTTACTACTGCAGCATCGTCCCGGATTTGCGCAGATAGGCGATGTCCACGAACTGGGAGCCGCGCTCACTCTTCCCGCCAAATGAGACACTCATGCCATCAAGGTCATAGCGTGGGCTGCCGGCAATCGCCGCCGCTATAGAGGCCCGATTAGGTTCGCGGCCCGCACGTTCAAGCAATTTTACAAACGCCTTTGCAGCCAGAAACCCTTCGAGCGTCAGATGCGATGGCGGCTCGTCGCGGTACTTGGCCATTAGAGTTAGGTGTTCGTTCTGCAGTTTAGTGGCCCGAGACAAGGGGTTGGGTACAACCTGGGTAATCATCGTTCCGGTCGCAAAATCTTTCTTGGCAAGCTCCATCAAAGTCCGATGGTTAACCATTGAAAGCGTAACAATTTGCGCGTTGGCGTCGATGCCGCGCACTTGTTTCACGAATTCAGCGGTGGCAATGGTATCTGCGGCGATTATGATCACCTGTGGCTTTTGATTCAGCACCTTGTGTGCGACCACGGGCATGCCGGCGAGCGATAGCGGGATCGCGATTTCTGCAATAGGCTTTTTGCCGTCAGCGTTGAGTTGAGTCCGGACCTCGTTGTCAATACTCTTTCCAAAGTTGTTGTCCATATAAACCACTGTAAACCTGGATATCGACAACTGGCCGAAGTGCCGTATCGCGTGACGTACTTCCTCCTTATAGGTGGGGCGCACAAAAATGATGGAATCGTTAACCGCTCCTATTTCTGCCCCTGATAGCGGCGCGAAGAGCACCGTCTTTGAGGCACGAAAACGGGCGTCGCTTGCGACCGCGCTCAGTGAGTCATCACCAACATAGCCAAATAGCGCTTCCACCTTGTCCTGGTCAAGTAGTTCATGGGTCAGTTTCACAGCATAGGCCGCATCCCCCTCGTCATCTTTTACGATCACCTGAATACGCCGTCCGTTAACGCCGCCGTTGGCGTTGATGTGATCAAACCATGTCAGGGCACCGGCAATGTAGTCGCGGCCGGCATCAGCATTGACGCCATTTTGATCGAGGACCACGCCAATACGAATGTCAGCAGCGCATGCCAGCGTGAACGGTGCTAGCGCTG
>JBDTPE010000338.1:0-3962 GCA_039932875.1 Betaproteobacteria bacterium
GATGAAGTGGTTATCGTCACCGATGAGCAGATTCGCGATGCGATGCGCCTGCATTTTCGTGTGTCCAAACTCGTGGTTGAGCCCGCAGGCGCGGCAACGCTGGCGGCGTTGATGTATCCGCTACGAGAGCAGCTGGCGGGAAAAAGTGTGGGGTTGGTGGTATGCGGGGGTAATGTGGATGCGGAGACGTTTGCGAGGCAGGTTTTGCCTTGATCGCGTTGAACACAGTACTCATTTACTTGACGGCATCTGAGTGGGCGATAGCAATCGCAGAAACCCAGAGCATCACAGCTTCCCGCTCTCAAGGGAGCGCGCAAGAAATGCGGAACGATGAATAGAACCATTATCATTCCGAATCATTAAGGAACCGCAGCCGATTTCGCATCCGCCGGCTTTATGTCTGGTAGCCGGTGCGCAATACCTTTGTGACAATCGATACAGGTTTTTTCGCCCTTGGCGAGCACCGTCGAATGCATTTCCATCGCACGTCGGCTTTGCCGGGTGAAATCCATGGAGCTCAGACTGTGGCAATTGCGGCATTCAAGCGAATTGTTGGATTTGAGGCGGGTCCACTCGTGTTGTGCGAGTTCGAGGCGTTTGTCGAGAAATTTCTCGCGCGTACTGATGGTGCCGAAAACTTTTCCCCACACCTCTTTTGAGGCCTGCATCTTGCGTGCAATCTTGTCAGTCCAGTTGTGCGGCACGTGACAATCCGGGCAGGTCGCCCGTACTCCGGAACGGTTGGTGTAATGGATCGTAGGCTGCAGTTCAACGTATACGTTGTCGCGCATCTCGTGGCAGCTCGTGCAAAACGCCTCGGTATTGGTCGCTTCCAGCGTTGTATTGAAACCGCCCCAAAACATGATGCCTGCAATGAAGCCCCCGACGGTCAGGAAACCGAGCGAGTAGAACTTGCTCGGCTTCGACACGGTCGCCCAGTACGCATGTGCCAGCGATTTCAGCCGCAACCACAAGGATACGGGACTCATTTAGTGGTGGCCTTTTTCACGGCGACCGTTTTCTCGGCATCGACGAAGGTATTTTCTACCGGCGCCTTGACATCCATTTGCGGCACATGACACTGCGTGCAGAAGTAGCGACGCGGAGAAATCTCGGAACGGAAATTGCCGTCCCGATCCATGAAGTGGGTGACGCTGACCATCGGCGCCTGACTTTCCGGTGTGCGATCGCGACCGTGGCAGCTCATGCACTTGTTGAAATTGCGATCTACCTGATAATTCTCGATCTGGTGCGGTATGACCGGGGGTTGCATGGCAAACGCGCGCCCGCGACGAATATCGTCGTTGATCATTTTCGGCATCAACGGCGCTGGTGCCTCCTGGTCGAGCGGCGTGACACCGCGGATACCGCGCGGATGGCCGTCGACGACTTGAGCAGAAGCGGAAGTCATCGCGCAGGAAAACAGGACGGCGACTATTTTGTTCATCTTGTTCTCCTCAAACTGCGACGATTTTCACGGCGCACTTCTTGAAATCCGTTTGTTTTGAAATTGGATCGGTGGCATCGAGCGTCACCTTGTTGATCAGTTGCGAAGCGTCGAACCAAGGCACGAACACCAGACCCTGCGGCGGCTTGTTGCGCCCGCGCGTCTCGATGCGCGAACGCATTTCACCGCGGCGCGAGACCACTTTAACTTCCGAGCCGCGCCGAAGATTGAGTTTTTTCGCGTCTTCGGGATGCATAAACACCACTGCATTCGGGAACGCTTTGTAGAGTTCCGGTACGCGACCCGTCATCGATCCTGAATGCCAGTGCTCAAGGACGCGCCCGGTGGATAGCCAGAACGGATATTCTTTGTCGGGCTCCTCGGCCGCTGGCTCATAGGGCAACGCAATGATGTTGGCGCGGTGGTCGGCATTGCCGTAAAAGTCAAAGCCGCTGCCCACCTTGGCGTAAGGATCAGCGCCTTCGCGGTAACGCCACTTGGTTTCCTTGCCGTTGACCACCGGCCAGCGCAAGCCGGGCACCTTGTGATAGTCGTCGAACGGGGCGAGATCATGCGCATGGCCGCGACCGAATTCGGCATATTCCTCGAATAGTCCCTTCTGTACGTAAAAGCCGAACGCTTTCGATTCATCGTTGCTGTAACCCGCCTCGATTTGCGTGGTCGGAAACTTGTCGACTGCGCCATTGGCAAACAACAGCTGGAAGAGTGTCTTGCCACGATAGGCTGGCATTTTCGCCAGCAGTTCTTCGGGCCACACTTCCTCCACCTTGAAGCGCTTGGAGAATTCCATCAGCTGCCAGAGGTCGGACCGAGCTTCACCAGGTGCGGTCACCATTTGATGCCAGAACTGAGTGCGGCGCTCCGCGTTGCCATACGCGCCTTCTTTCTCGACCCACATGGCGGTCGGCAGGATGAGGTCAGCCGCATGGGTGGTGACAGTCGGATATGCGTCGGAGACGACAACGAAATTCTCCGGATTTCGATATCCCGGAAGGCCCTCCTCCATCATGTTGGCCGCCGCTTGCATGTTGTTGTTCACCTGCACCCAATAGCAATTGAGCTTGCCATCTTTGAGCATGCGGTTTTGCAACACAGCGTGGTAACCCGGCTTGTCGACAATAGTGCCCGCCGGCAGCTTCCAGATTTCCTCGGCTTTGGCACGATGCTTGGGGTTGGTAACAACCATGTCCGCAGGTAGACGATGTGAAAACGTGCCGACTTCGCGCGCCGTGCCGCAGGCTGATGGCTGGCCGGTGAGCGAAAACGGCGAGTTGCCGGGCGTGGAAATTTTGCCGACTAGTAAATGGATGTTGTATACGAGGTTATTCGCCCACACGCCGCGGGTGTGCTGATTGAAACCCATCGTCCAAAACGACACGACTTTGATCTTTGGGTCCGCGTACAACTCGGCTAGCGCCTTGAGTTTGTCGACCGGAACGCCCGACAATTTCGACACCATTTCAGCCGTATAGGGCTTCACATAGTCGCGAAACTCTTCAAAAGTCATCGGCGTCATGTCGTTGGCCTTGGCTGCGTTCTTTGCCTTTTTTTCCAGCGGGTGTTCGGGACGCAGCCCGTAGCCGATGTCTTCGGTGCCGCGCTTGAACGTGCAGTGTTTGGCGACAAAATCCTTGTTTACTTTGCCGGTCTGGATAATGTAATTGGCGATGTAATTCAGCATGGCCAGATCGGTCTGCGGCTTGAAGATCACCGGGATATCGGCAAGATCGAAGCTGCGGTGCTCGAACACCGAGAGCACGGCAACCTTGACCGATGGAGTAGACAGTTTGCGATCAGTTACGCGGGTCCACAGGATCGGGTGCATCTCAGCCATGTTGGAGCCCCACAGTACGAACGCGTCGGCGGCTTCGATATCGTCATAGCAACCCATCGGCTCGTCCATGCCGAAGGTACGCATGAAACCTCCCACGGCAGAAGCCATGCAATGGCGCGCATTGGGGTCGATGTTGTTGGAACGGAATCCTGCTTTGAAGAGCTTGTTGGCGGCGTAGCCCTCCCAGATGGTCCACTGTCCCGAGCCGAACATGCCGACTGAGGTCGGGCCTTTTTTCTTGAGCGCAGCCTTCCATTTCTCGGCCATGATGTCGAACGCCTTGTCCCAACTGATCGGCGTAAACGTGCCGTTCTTGTCGTACTTGCCGTTTGTCATCCGCAGCAGTGGTTTCGTGAGTCGATCGCTGCCGTACATGATCTTCGAGAGGAAATAGCCCTTGACGCAATTGAGTCCGCGATTGACTTCGGAAGCCGGGTCGCCGTGCGTGGCCACCACCCGATTGTTCTTGACGGCGACCGTCACACCGCAGCCGGTACCGCAGAATCGACACGCTGCTTTGCTCCATTTGAGCTCGGTTGCTGAAGCCTCGGTGGCAATGTTTGCCGCATTTGTCGGCATTTGAATGCCCGCCGCCGAAGCTGCAACGGATGCGGCGGTGTTGCGAATGAATTCGCGACGGGTGATGCTCATGGCAATAAC
>JBDTPE010000339.1:0-3961 GCA_039932875.1 Betaproteobacteria bacterium
CAGCAGAACAAGTACGTCGGCATCTGCGGTCAGGGTCCCAGCGACTTTCCGGATCTCGCCGAATGGCTGATGAAAGAGGGCATCGAATCCATGTCGCTCAATCCGGATTCGGTGGTGGAGACATGGCTGCATCTGGCTAAATCCGGGTAGTCGTGTTACAGCTGGAATGGCAATTTGCCCGCTTCGACGATCTGCCCATTCGTGACTGGTATGCGGCTTCGTCTGCTCGCGTGGACGTATTCGTGATGGAGCAGAATTGCCCGTTTCAGGACAACGACGGTGCCGATTTTCATTCGTGGCATTTGCTCGGCTGGCACGGTGAGACGCGCGAGTTGGCAGCCTACTGTCGCATCGTAGATGCTGGAATGAAGTTCGCGGAGCCGTCGATTGGGCGGGTGGTAACGCCACGTACCTTTCGCTTAAAAGGCTATGGTCGCGAATTGATGGCCGAGGCCGTCAAGCGTCATGAAAGCCTCACCCCCGGACAGCCCAATCGAATTGGTGCGCAACAGCGGCTGGAAAAGTTTTACGAGAGCTTCGGTTTCAAGACGGTATCGGAAATGTACATCGAAGACGGCATTCCACATGTGGAAATGCTGCGAAAGGTCTAGGGCGTGATCGCAACACGAAAACCCGCGAAGACGGTGCTGGTGACGGGCTTCATGCCCTTTGCGGGCGAGCGCACCAATCCGTCGTGGGAAATCGTCAAGGGACTGCCTGATACCCTGGGTGGTTATCGCATGGCAAAACTGCGCGTGCCGACGGAGTTTTCCAGGGCCATCGATGTGGCGACCAAAGCGATGGACGCGCACAAGCCGTCGATCGTATTGTGTTTCGGCCAGGCGGGGGGTCGCTCGCGCATGAGCGTTGAGCGGATTGCGATCAACATCGACGATGCCCGCATCGCCGATAACGCCGGCGCCCAATTGATTGATGAACCGATTTGTGCGGACGGTCCGGATGCGTATTTTTGCAGCGTGCCCATCAAGGCAATGGTGGCTGCCACGATAAAGGCTGGCGTGCCTGCTGAAGTCTCAAACAGCGCAGGTACGTTCGTCTGCAATCATTTGATCTACGGTGTGTTGCGGCACATCGCCATCACCAATGCCACGACAAGGGCAGGGTTTATCCACGTCCCGTATCTCGAATCGCAGGTGTTGGACAAGCTAGATACTGCTTCGATGTCGCTGGCAACAATGATCATCGGAGCGAAAGCGGCGATAATGGCGGCGATCAAAAACAAAGTGGATTTGAAGTTATCGGGAGGTGCGCTCGATTAGCGAAACACTAGCATCTGTGCGGGTTGCGGGCCAAACATGCTTCGCGAACCGCGCCAGTGCTTGTGTTTCAATTTCGGCGCACATGGTTACATTTACAGGAGCAGATCATGAGCAAAGTATTCGAGGACGCCAAATCGGCATTGGCCGGCCTTCTTAAAGACGATATGACCATTGCGGCGGGCGGCTTCGGCCTCTGCGGCATTCCGGAGAATCTCATCGGTGCGCTGGTGGAGAGCGGCACCAAGGGCCTCACCATTGCTGGCAATAACGCCGGAGTTGACGACTTCGGTATGGGGCTGCTGCTCAAAACCCGACAGGTGAAAAAAGTCATCGCCTCATACGTCGGCGAGAACAAGGAATTCGAGCGCCAAGTGCTCGCCGGCGAACTCGATCTGCAACTGGTGCCGCAAGGTACGTTAGCTGAAAAATTCCGCGCTGGTGGTGCCGGTATTCCAGGCTTCTATACCCGCACCGCGTTCGGTACCAAGCTCGCTGAAGGTAAACCCACACACACGTTTGATGGAAAAGAATTTGTGCTTGAAGAAGGCATTCGTGCTGATCTCGCCATCGTCAAGGCATGGAAAGGGGACAAGTCGGGCAACCTGATTTATCGCAAAACCTCACGCAACTTCAATCCGATGATTGCGACTTGCGGCAAGGTCACCGTGGCCGAAGTTGAGCATCTGGTTGAAGTCGGCGAGCTGGACCCGGATCAAATCCACACGCCGGGTATTTTTATTGACCGCATCATTCAGGGCGCGAAATTTGAAAAGCGCATCGAATTCCGCACCGTGACCGGTGGCGCGGCCTCGAAAAAAGACTCGCCTATTCGCGACCTCATGGCCAAGCGCGCCGCGCTGGAATTACGCGACGGTTACTACGTCAATCTCGGTATCGGCATTCCCACGCTGGTGGCCAATTACATCCCCACCGGCATCACGGTAAACCTGCAATCCGAAAATGGCCTGATGGGCATCGGGCCATTCCCGACGGAAGATGCCGTCGATGCTGATCTCATCAATGCCGGCAAGCAGACCATCACCACCATTCCGGGTTCGAGCTTTTTCTCCAGTGCGGATTCCTTCGGCATGATTCGCGGCGGCCATATCGATCTTTCCATCCTCGGTGGGCTTGAAGTGGCCGAGAACGGCGACCTCGCCAACTGGATGGTGCCGGGCAAGATGGTGAAAGGTCCGGGCGGCGCGATGGATCTTGTCTCAGGCGTGAAGCGCGTCGTGGTGTTGATGGAACACACCTCCAAAGACGGCGCCTCAAAGATTCTGAAATCCTGCTCGCTGCCACTCACCGGCAAAGGCGTGGTCAATCTCATCATCACTGATCTTTGCGTGTTCGAAGTCGAAGCGGGCAAGGGACTGGTGCTGAAAGAACTGCACCCTGGCGTCACGCTGGATGATGTGAAGGCGAAGACGGAAGCGACCTTCAGAGTTGCGCTCTAGTTAAGCGATCCAAAAAAACGGCGCAACGTTGATCGCGTTGCGCCGTTTTTATTTGTCGGTCTTCAATTCGTCCGGCAATTTGAAACTCGGGTATTGCTTACGGAACTTTGCGAGTTCTTCGTCAAACTCGCCTGCCTTGCTGTGCTTCTTTAGCTCCAGGATGCGCTTCATCCACACTTCTGCAGGCTCAATCGCCTGGTCTGCTTGCCGGGCAGCAGGCGCAGGCGCGGATGCATAGGCAGTTTGGGCGGGCGGCGCTGCGGGTGCGTATACGGGTGGTGCGAGGACCAGTGTAGTTGCAACGGTTGGCGGCAGCGCCGCCGTAGCCTGAGCCCGCGCTTTCGCTTCTTGTGCAGGTCGTACGGCATCTGCTCGACCGGCTACACCGGCATTGGCTTGCAATTCAGACGAGCGACCGTCCAGCGCAGCTTCGTGTTTTGCAAGCTTGGCAGCAGGTGCAGCATTGTCCTTGTTGGCGACAATGGCGCCAGCCGCGCGTGGGTCTGCGACAAAGCCGGTTGCCGCTTTTGCCACGGGTGCGGCAGCAGCAGGCGTTGCAGCGACCGGGCTATCTGCGGTAGCGACGCGATCTGACTGATCCGCTATTTCGATACGTGGCGCAACAATAGTCGTCTCGCTGCGATTACGCTCAGGCATCGGCTTAAGAGCCTGCGCGAGTTGATCGCGAGATGCAACATTTCGCTCTTCAGCGAGCGCCTTCTTTTCACTGGCCGGCGCTGTTAGTGGCGCAGCTGGCGCTTTGGCCACAATCGGTGCTGAACGTCCGGGTGAACTTGCTCGTCCTGCTGCCGCGCTGGTCGGAGGCTCATTTTTTGTCAATGTCTCTTTGGGCAATGCTGGTGCCAGTTCTGGTTTTTCGTCTAGCGCAAGAAAACCGACCGAGGTGGTGAGGACCACGAGTGCTGCTGCGGAGAGTGGTGCGGACCAGCGTGATACCCATGATTTACTGGCACTGCGAGGGCCCGATTTGACGGCACGCCGTGCCGCCGCACGAATAGCGTCATCGATCGCCGCTGGTGGTCCATCCGAACCCGCGTCGCTATCCCGATAAGCGCGCGAAACCATGGCGAGTTCGCGATCAAACTCGTTGTCAGGTTCACCAGCGTTGCCAGCGCTTTTTTTGCGATCAATCATGCGTATTCCGCCAAGCCTTCGCGCAGTTTGGCGACGGCATACCGCAGGCGGCTCTTTGCCGCCTCAAAC
>JBDTPE010000340.1:0-3958 GCA_039932875.1 Betaproteobacteria bacterium
TGCGATTGGTTGTTAACACAAGGCGCCAAAGAGTCCGGGCCGAAAGTGGATGGCCTGTGGCAACTCGCGTGGGAAGGAGCACGGCCCGGCGACAATTCGGAACGGTTTCGCCTGTATCGGCGCGCGGGCAGTTAGCCCAGCCGCCGATCCAGCAATTCGACCCAGTGAAGGATCGGCATCTTTGAGCTGTTGTGAAGTCCATTTTCAATGTGTGCCATGCAGCCAATATTTGCCGTCGCGATGATGTCTGGCCCGCCTGATTCCAGCGCTCGCACTTTGTTTGCGAGTAATTGCTGAGATAACTCCGACTGCAAGATCGAATAGGTGCCGGCAGACCCACAGCACAAATGTCCATCCGGAACATGGGTCAAATCAAATCCCGCATCGCGCATCAAGCCTTCCACCACACCGCGAATTTTCAAGCCATGCTGCAGGCTGCAAGGGGAATGAAACGCGAGCTTCGGCCGGATCAATTCGGCATCCACTGGCACCACTTCCGTCTTTGACGTCAGCAATCTGGATAGCGCAGTCCGCTCCTGCTCGATCACCTGGCTCACATCGCGGTAAAGCGCACTGACACGCGCAGCTTTGTCGGCATAGGCGGAATCGTTTCGCAACAGATGGCCGTATTCCGCAACCATCGTGCCGCAACCTGATGCAGTGACGATGATCGCCTCGGCACCGCCTTCAATTGCGGGCCACCAGGCATCAATATTGCGTTTAACCATCGCATGCGCTTCATGTGCATCGTTCAGGTGATGCGGTATCGCGCCGCAGCAGCCCGCTCGTTCGACGCTAATGAGCGAAACCCCCAACTTATCCAATACCCGTGCTGTCGCGTGATTAATGGATGGCGCCATCGCCGGCTGCACACATCCTGCGAGCACCAGCATCTTGCGTGCGTGGACGGGTGCTGGCCAAACGCCCTCGTCGCGCCTGGATGTCACGTACTTGCTCAAGCCGTCGGGCAGCAACGCCTTCACCATGCGGCCTAGCCCCAATCCAACTGAGAATAGGCTAGTGCGCGGCAACGTGTTCTTCAGTACCGTCCGCGTGATTTGATCCGCCAAACCGCGCGGTACTTTTTTCTCGACGACGTCGCGCCCGATGTCTACGAGGCGCCCATATTGCACACCCGACGGACAGGTCGTTTCGCAGGCGCGGCAGGTCAGACAGCGGTCAAGATGAAACTGGGTTTTGGCGGTCACCTCGCTACCTTCCAGCACCTCTTTCATCAGGTAGATTCGTCCGCGCGGACTATCGAGTTCGTCGCCGGTGAGTTGATAAGTGGGGCAGGTCGCCAGGCAGAATCCGCAATGCACGCATTTGCGCAGAATTGCGTCCGCTTCGATGCCCTCGGGCGAGTCTTTGATCCATTCGGCCAGATTGGTTTGCATTGTCAGTTAAGCCTAAAAATTGTCCATGCGACCGCGATTGAGTATGTTCTCCGGATCGAATGCCGATTTCAAATCGCGGTGAATTTTTGTCAACACCGGCTGCAGCGGATGGAACACGCCAACGGACTTATCACCATGGCGAAACAGCGTCACGTGCCCACCCGCCTGTGCCACGGTTGCCCGCAGCAGCACGGCATCGGCAGACCCGCGAACCCAGCGCAATCCTCCACCCCATTCGATCCAATGCGGCATTTGCAAGTCCAGTGGACCGGTCGTCGGTGGCACAGATACGCGCCACAGCGGTTCGGTCGTTTCAAAAAAGGCGTCGCGCTGGTCGCGCAGCGAGCGCCAGAATAATGTCGCGGCATCGTGGCCGACGAGCTCACCGCCCAACTTCATCCGCGCCGCTTTCACCCCCGCAGCGGCACCGGAAAGCCGCAGCATCGCGACGCCATCATGCCAGGACGACGCCGAAATGGGCAGCGGCCTGCCTGCCCATTCATTGAATTGCCGGATCGCCAGCGCCTCATCAAATTCATAGCGCAAGGTCAATTCTTCAACCGGCTTGGGCAACACCTTGAACGACAGATCCAGCAACACGCCCAACGTCCCCATGGCGCCTGTCATCAGACGAGATACATCGTAGCCCGCAACGTTCTTGATGACACGTCCGCCAAAACGCAGGTCATCACCTTTGCCATCGAGAATACGCGCGCCAAGTACAAAGTCCCGTACGGCGCCGGTATAGGGCCGACGCGGACCAGACAAACCGCTGGCGACGGTGCCGCCGATGGTGCCACCCTCGGCGTAATGCGGCGGCTCAAACGGCAGCATCTGCGATGCGCCATCCATCACCCGTTCAATTTCGTCCAATGTAGTACCGGCACGAACGGTCAGCACCAATTCCTTGGGCTCGTATTCAATGATCCCGGTGTAGGCGCGAACGTCCAGCGGTTCACCGACAATCGCGCCGCCGTAAAACGATTTGGTGTTGCCACCATGGATCGCCAACGGCGTTTTGCTTGCCATCGCGCCTTTGATGCGCGCGCTGATGGCGGCAATCACTGCATCCATTGTTTGCTTCCCGTCAGAATCTTGGAATATCGGCACGTGGAATCTCGCCTGCGCGTACATGCATGCCACCCCACTCACTGCAACGCTTTAGCGACGGCACCGCACGCCCCGGATTGAGCAGTCCAGCGGGGTCGAATACAGCCTTGATCCTATGAAACATCGCCAATTCCTTGTCGCGAAACTGTACACACATCTGCTTCAGTTTTTCAATGCCTACACCGTGCTCACCGGTAATGGTGCCACCGACTTCGACGCAGATTTCGAGCAACTTGCCACCGAGCTCTTCGCTACGCTCCAGTTCGCCCGGTTTGTTGGCATCGTAAAAAACTACCGGGTGCAGGTTACCGTCGCCCGCGTGAAATACGTTGGCGATCATCATGCCGTATTCCGCAGATAATTTTTCATAGCGCGCCAGCACTTCCGGCAAGCAGCGGCGCGGGATGCTGCCGTCCATGGTGTAGTAATCCGGACTGATGGTTGCCAGCGCCGCGAAAGCACCTTTGCGTGACTTCCACAACTTTTCCCGCTCTGTGTCGTCGCGGGCGCGTCGAATTTCCTGTTGATTGCAGGCTCTCAGCACGCGTTCAACGGTTTCAAGCTGCTCGAATACTTCCTCCGGCGCACCATCGAGCTCGATCAATAGCAAGGCTTCGGCCTCGATCGGAAATCCGGCTGACATGAATTTTTCGCAAGCGTTGATCACCATCTTGTCCATCATTTCCAGCGCAGCCGGGATCACCCCCGCAGCGATGATGCCATTGACCGCGTTGGCGGCATCGGTGACCGACGGAAACGCAGCCAGCAGCGTTTCGACGTGTTGGGGCGCCGGCGTGAGCTTGACGGTCACTTCAGTAATGAGGCCGAGTAATCCTTCGGAGCCATGCATCAGCGCAAGCAAATCGTAACCGGGGGCATCGAGCGCGGCGGAGCCAATTTCCAACACTGCACCGTTGCAGGTAACAACCCGCAACTGCATCACATTGTGCACCGTGAGTCCGTATTTCAAACAATGCACGCCGCCTGCGTTCTCGGCGACATTGCCGCCGATGGAGCAAACGATTTGGCTCGATGGATCGGGTGCGTAGAACAGCCCGTAACGCGCTGCTGCGCCGGTCACGGCTGCGTTTGCAACGCCAGGCTGCACGCGTGCGGTGCATGACGCGGGGTCGACTTCGAGAATCTTGTTCATGCGCGAGAGCACCGCCAGTACGCCATTTTCAAGCGGAATCGCACCACCGGATATGCCGGTACCCGCGCCGCGCGTGACCAACGCCACACTACGGTCATTACAAGCTTTGACGATATCCACGACCTGTGATTCGCTATCCGGCAACACTGCGCAAAGCGGCATCGCACGATGTGAAATAAACGCGTCGGTTTCAAACGGCTTCAGCCGTTCAGCATCCGCGATGAGCTTTAGCGGCGGCGAGATACGCTGAAAGTCGGCGATCAGTTCGGCGTGCATTTGCTTCCGGTATTACACAGTT
>JBDTPE010000341.1:0-3951 GCA_039932875.1 Betaproteobacteria bacterium
CGGTGCAAGCTTGATATACGGGATCGGTGCCGATCTGGTAAATATCAAACGCATCGAAGATGTGCTGTTTCGCTTTGGTGATCGCTTCCTGCATCGCATACTCAATGAAGAAGAGGTTGTTGAATACGCAAAATCTTCACAGCCTGCCCGATTCGTGGCAAAGCGTTTCGCCGCAAAGGAAGCCTTCTCTAAGGCGTTTGGAACAGGCATTGGCGAGATCGTTGGCTGGCACGACGTTCGGGTGACTCACGACGCGTTAGGCAAGCCTCAGATTGAAACCAGCGACGCCCTGGGGAAGGTGCTGGCAGCGAAACAGATTATTCACTCTCACATTTCAATCACAGACGAGACGGAGCAAGCAATGGCGTTTGTAGTTATCGAAAAAGCATGACACTCCATATTCCACTAGGGCCGGTGATGGCCGATGTTGCAGGATTGGAGCTTTGCGAAGACGACATACGTCGCCTAGACCACCCCTTGATAGGTGGGGTGATCTTGTTTGCGCGCAATTTCTCCTCTCCACAACAACTTCGACAATTGACTGCAAGCATTCACGCCTTGCGCGAACCCCCATTGCCGATTGCAGTCGATCATGAGGGCGGCAGGGTGCAGCGCTTTCGAGATGGCTTTACCGCGATCCCGCCGATGAGAACCCTTGGACAGTTGTGGGATCGCACGCCAGCAAGTGCTAAACAGCTAGCGGAGAACATAGGTTGTGTTATTGGTAGCGAACTCATTTTGCATGGACTGGATTTTAGCTTTGCGCCCGTGCTGGACCTCGACTGGGGCGATTCCGGCGTCATTGGAAACCGTGCGTTTCACCATGATGCAAACATTGTCGCCGAGCTGGGAGGTGCACTGATTTCCGGACTGGCTGGTGCCGGCATGGGATCTGTGGGCAAGCACTTTCCCGGACATGGATTTGTGAAGGCGGACTCGCACCATGAAATACCCATTGATGGCAGAAGTTTTGCCCAAATAGAGCAGGCCGACTTGATCCCGTTCCGTACGCTGGCCAAACAAGGCATGAGTGCAGTCATGCCAGCCCATGTGATTTATTCGCAGGTAGACCCACATCCCGCAGGATTCTCAGCGAAGTGGCTTAAGGATGTTCTGCGTGTGCAACTCGGTTTTGACGGCTTGATATTCAGCGATGATCTCTCGATGGAGGCTGCGTCGGTCGCCGGTAACGTGACCCAACGTGCGCTTGCTGCATTAAACGCTGGTTGCGACGTAGTACTTCTTTGTAACAATCCAGAACTCGCAGATGAGTTGCTGCGTGGACTGGTAGCCGAAGGCATCGCTCCAAAGGCGGACTTGAGCCGGCGCATTAGTCGAATGCTCGCTGCAACTCAGCCCAACGGCGAAGCCCGCTATATGGCTGCACGTAACGCAGTAATTTCAAATGCGGCATCTGAATTGACTTGAGTCCTGCCGGGATTACCTGTGATATTTTTTGTCGGGTCGTCGATAACTTTGGCGATATTGGCGTTACCTGGCGACTTGCCCGGCAGTTGACGCAGGAACATGGCGTTAAGGTGCGCCTCGTTGTTGATGACTTGAACAGCTTCGCGAGAATAGAATCCGCTCTTGACGCCTCGCTAGCGCAACAGGATATATGCGGAGTTCACGTGATTCTGTGGGTTGCCGCACTCGAGATTATTCCAGCACAGCTGGTCATCGAATCCTTCGCAGTCAACCTGCCAGAACCATACATTGCGTTGATGGAGGCGGCAGCAAAACCGCCGGTCTGGATCAATCTTGAATACCTGACGGCCGAGACTTGGGTGGGTGGCCACCATTTGCTTCCCTCACCACACCCGAAATACGCCCTTATAAAACACTTTTTCTTTCCTGGTTTTCTGCCGAATACGGGCGGCCTCATTCGCGAACAAAACTTGCTCAAGGACTTCGCGACTTGCGTGAACCGACGTGAATCGGAGAAGTTAAGTGTTTTTTTGTTTTGCTATGACAACGCGGCGACGGAAAACTTGATTAACGCGTTCGGCAAGACCGCTTGCGCAGTCAGGTGCACTGTACCCGAGGGCACTCTGGCAGACCGGATTGGCGGCATTTATCGTGCCAGCGAAGCGCCCGCATTGGAGATCATTCCATTCGTAGATCAGCAGCAGTTCGATCACCTGCTTTGGCGTCATGATGTGTTGTTCGTGCGTGGCGAAGACTCGTTCGTGCGGGCACAGTGGGCCGCAAAACCTTTTATTTGGCACATTTATCCTCAGGGCGATCACGCCCATTTGAAAAAGTTGGACGCATTTCTCGCGCTCTACTGTGACGGCTTGGCCGCAGAAGTAGCTGACGCCGTCCATTCCCTTTGGCACGCTTGGAACACACAGGACCGTGACCATATCGAGGTGTGCTGGCTGCGTTTTTGCGAGCACCTGCCGACACTGCGGATTCACGCCAAGATCTGGGCAACAAGACTTGCGAAAATGCCTGATTTAGCGGCTAACTTATTGAGTTTTTATCAAAAAAATATTAAAATCCAAGGCTTTGCTGGGTTCAATGGTCCCGCAAGCTAACTCCCTTACCAAGTTTCAGGATTAATAATGAAAATCGCTCAAGAACTCCGCGCCGGTAACGTCGTGATGATCGGCAAAGACCCGATGGTCGTGTTAAAGGCCGAATACAGCAAGGGCGGACGCAATGCCGCTGTTGTAAAAATGAAATTCAAGAATCTGTTGACGTCTTCAGGCATGGAAACTGTCTATAAAGCGGATGACAAGTTCGACGTCGTTCAACTAGAGCGCAAGGAAGTCACGTATTCTTATTTTTCGGATCCGCTGTACGTGTTCATGGACGGCGAATACAATCAGTTTGAAGTGGAAGGCGAAAACATGGGTGACGCGCTGAACTACCTCGACGATGGAATGGCCTGCGACGTAATCTTCTATGACGGCAAGGCGATATCTGTAGAGCTGCCAACATCGGTTGTGCGCGCGATCGAAACCGAACCCGCGGTGCGTGGCGACACGTCTGGAAAAGTTTTGAAACCAGCGACAATCAAGCCGACAAATTTCAAAGTCTCTGTCCCATTGTTTTGCGAGAGCGGCGACAAAATTGAAATTGACACGCGCACCGGCGAATATCGTCGCAGGGTTTAGATTTGGCCGACCTTTGAGCTGCGGTATTATCGAAGGGCACGGATTTCCGTGCCCTTGTTATTTGATCTGTCTAGTTGGTGACGAGCTCGACAATGAGCGATACAACCTTCGATCCTAAATTACTGGTCGCCCAGTTGCCTGGTTTGCCGGGTGTCTACCGCATGAAGAATGCGGCGGGCGTTGTCATTTATGTTGGTAAGGCGAGGGATCTGAAAAAACGCGTCTCGTCATATTTTGTGAAGCAACATTCCAGCCCGCGTACTGCGCTGATGGTGTCACACATTGCCGCAGTCGAAACAACTGTCACGCGTAGCGAATCTGAAGCGCTACTACTCGAAATTAACCTCATCAAGTCGCTTGCACCACGGTATAACGTACTTTTCCGGGATGACAAGAGCTACCCTTATATCCTGGTAACCAGTCACGTCTTTCCACAAATACGTTTTTACCGCGGCGCTCAATTAAAGCCAAACAGGTATTTCGGTCCTTTCCCGTCTACATGGGCGGTACGCGACACGCTGCACCATTTGCAAAAAGTCTTCAAGTTACGCACCTGTGACGATACCGTATTCGCGCATCGTTCCCGCCCATGCTTGCTCCATCAGATTGGCCGCTGTTCAGCACCATGTGTCGGCCTCATCGATGAACTAAGCTATGAACGAGACATTGGTAATGCGGAGCTTTTTTTGCAAGGTAAAGAAACCGAAGTACTGGATCAGTTGAACCGGAAGATGGAGGAGTCAGCGATGGCACTTCAATTCGAGACCGCAGCAAGATTTCGTGATCAAATCCGATCACTGCAACGTGTACTCACAAAGCAATTTGTCGA
>JBDTPE010000342.1:0-3950 GCA_039932875.1 Betaproteobacteria bacterium
TCCACGCCCGCGACGGCAAGATGCCCTCCATTTCACCGCCAATATCGATACCGGTTTTGCTGCCGAAGCCCAGCATCGACAGAAACTCTGCGGTTTTGTCGATATCGGTTTCAGAAGCAAGCTGAAAGTAGTAGGTGTCGCAGGACAATACAATCGACTTATGCATATCAACCACACCGTGACCGCCTTCCAGGTCATCCCGCCAGCGATGCTGCACGTTCGGCAGCGTGAAATAACCGGGATCGCGGATGCTCTGCGATGGCGTGCGCTTGCCCGATTCCAGCGCCGCCAGCGCAAGAAACGGCTTGATCGTCGAGCCGGGTGGATAGGCGCCGCGCAGTACGCGATTCAGCAATGGCTTGTCAGGCGAGTTATTGAGCAGATCCCAGTTCTGTGGATCGATGCCATCAACGAACAAATTTGGGTCGAATCCCGGCCTCGATACCAGCGCCAACACTTCACCGGTGGTCGGATCGATGGCGGCGAGTCCGCCACGAAAATCGCCAAACGCTTCCTCGGCAATTTTTTGCAACTTGATATCGAGCGTAAGGGTCAGATTGTTGCCGGCGATTGACTCTGATTTGGCCAGCGAACGAATCGCACGTCCACCGGAATCGACCTCGACCTGCTCTGAACCGGTGGTGCCGTGCAATTCCGATTCATAGCTGCCTTCGATGCCGAGCTTGCCAATGTGGTCGGTGCCCTTGTACTTCTGCATCAAATCGTTGGCTTCGATGCGCTTCAGATCGGCGTCGTTGATGCGACCGATATGACCAATGGCGTGCGAAGCGATTTCGCCGAACGGGTAGTTGCGGAATAGTCCCGCACTGATTTCAAAGCCGGGAAACCGATACCGATTCACCGCGAAGCGTGCGATCTCTTCATCGTTCAGGCGATTGCGCAACGGCAGCGATTCGAAATTCTTGCTGTCTTCGAGCAGGCGCTTGAACCGGCGCCGGTCGCGTGGCTGAATATCGACAATCCCGGAAAGCGCGTCAAAAGCGGCGTCGAGGTTTTGCACCTTCGACGGCGTGACGCGCAATGTATATGCTGAATAGTTTGCCGCCAGCACCACACCTTTGCGATCCGTAATGATGCCGCGATTAGGCACCAGGGGTACCAGCGAAATGCGGTTCGCCTCGGCCAGCGTATGAAAATAATCGCGCTTGATGACCTGGAGATAAAACATTCTCGATGCCAGCGCGCCAAACGCGAGCATGATGGCAAGGCTGGCGACAAGAACACGATTGCGAAAGGTATTCAGTTCCGCTTCGCGATTTTTGATAGCGGTGCCAACCATGATTAATCGATGAGTTGTCCGGGTCGCAGCCGAAAACGTGGCAGCGCCAGAAAGACGCAGATGGCCGGCCACAGAATGGCGCTGAGCAATGGTGAGAATATGAGCCAGACGCCAGACACCTCACGGCCCATCGACAAATTGAGACCTACGCTCATGAGTTGCGCCAGAACCAGAATGGCACCGACGTGAAGTGCCTGGGCAGGTAGATTCAGTTGCAATACGCGTACCCGCAACAGTTGCGCAAAAAATATGACGACGACATAAATCAACGCATGCTGTCCCAACAATGCACTGTCGGCCACATCCATCAGCAAGCCGAACACGAAACCGAGCCCCTGCCCGACTGACTGCGGCTCCTGAATGGCCCAGTAGAGCAGGATCAACAATACAAAATCCGGACACACTTGCAATGCCAGCCCGCTCCAGGGCATCAGGTTAATCAGAAACGCGACGACAAAAGAACCAACCAGCAAGCGCAACGGCGCAGGCAATCGCATCGAATCGCGGGAGGCTGGCGTCAGATCCATGTGTTCTATCTGACCTCGCGGCGCTTGGGGCCGGTCCGCTCACGTCCGGGCTTGATGTCTTCGGCTTTGACGTCCGGCTGCGGATATTGTTTGAGCTCTTCCTGGGTCAGCACCTTGACGAAGCGATGTTGCTCCGTGCCCGACGCCGGGGTCGCAGTAATGCGCGCAAACTGAAACGCCGGACTGCGATCAACGCTGACAACGGTGGCCACTGACAGTCCGGCAGGATAGGTACCGTCGATACCGGATGTCACCAGCAAGTCGCCGACCTGGATGTCCGCCGCCAGCGGAATGAAGGGGATATCGATGGCGCCATCGCGCCCATTGCCGACGGCGATCGCGCGCAGGCCACTACGCAAGGCCATGACCGGGACAGACTGATTTTTTTCCGTTGACAACGTGACCTCCGAGGTCAATAAGCCGATCGCGGTGAGCTGACCCACCACGCCTGCACCGTCGATGACGACAAGTCCGGGCCGCAGTCCGTGCGAGCTCCCTTTGTCGATGACCACCTTACGCAAAAACGGATTGCGTGCGTCACGAATGATCTCCGCCACCACGCCGCGATCACCAAAGCGTTTGTTGGCGTCGCCCAGCGTCGTCAGATAGGTACTTTCCGCGCGGATCAATTGCGCCTGCTGGTGTCCGGCGGAAAGTTCCATCACCTTTGCGTTCAGCGTCGCGTTCTGGGCGATGAGCCTGCTTTGATCTGAGAAATACATCCCCAGAGTCTGAATCAACTTACCCGGCAACATCAGCGTCTGCTCTATCGGTGTGAGTACAACCGATACACCCAGACGCACGAAGGCCAGCGCCTGAAAACGATGATCGGCGATCATGATGGCAATGGCGACCAGCGAAAAAAAGGTCAGCCTCGCGAGAGAGCTTGGCCCGCGCGTAAAGAAATTTTCTTCTTGATAGGCTGACATTTCAACCTGATTCCGTTTCTAACAGTTACCAGTTGCCCCACTAGTTTCCATGGGAGCCATGCATCAAGATTCGTTGGTAAACACGGAGCCCAGCTTATCCATCTCTTCCAGCGCTCGCCCGGAGCCGCGTACCACGCAGGTCAGTGGATCATCGGCCACGATGACCGGCAATCCAGTCTCTTCGACCAGCAGACGGTCGAGCTCCCGCAGCAAGGCGCCACCACCTGTCAGCACCATGCCCTTTTCAGCGATGTCGGCACCGAGCTCCGGTGGCGTTTGTTCCAACGCGGACTTGACGGCAGACACAATGGAGTTAAGCGGTTCGGTCAGCGCCTCCAGAATCTCGTTGGACGAAATCGTAAACGAGCGCGGAATACCTTCGGCGAGGTTGCGGCCTTTGACTTCCATCTCGCGCACTTCGCTGCCAGGGAATGCGGAGCCGATGGTCTTCTTGATGTTCTCGGCGGTGGCTTCACCGATCAACATGCCGTAGTTGCGGCGAATGTAGTTGATGATTGCTTCGTCGAACTTATCGCCGCCGACGCGCACCGATGCAGAGTAAACGATCCCGCCGAGTGAAATCACACCCACTTCGGTGGTGCCACCGCCAACGTCGACGACCATCGAGCCGGTCGGCTCGGCAATCGGAAGACCGGCACCAATGGCCGCAGCCATCGGCTCTTCGATCAGAAATACTTGCGACGCACCAGCGGCAACTGCCGACTCACGAATCGCGCGGCGTTCCACTTGTGTGGAACCGCAGGGCACGCAGATGACGATACGCGGGCTGGGCAGATACCACTGCGCGTCGTGTACTTTTTTGATGAAAAACTTGAGCATGTGCTCGGTGGTGTGAAAGTCGGCGATCACGCCGTCTTTCATCGGCCGGATGGCGGTGATGTTACCTGGCGTTCTGCCCAGCATCATCTTCGCGGCCTGACCGACAGCCTGAATGGTTTTCTTCGAGTTCGGGCCGGCGTCCTGGCGGATGGCAACGACCGAAGGCTCATCGAGGACGATGCCTTTGCCACGAACATAAATGAGGGTATTTGCGGTGCCGAGATCGATCGCGAGATCGGTGGAGAGATACTTCGAGAAGAACGAAAACATGTTGCCTTTCTTGGTGCCGGCGCGCTGGTCCTTGCGCGCCGCATTTCTCACCCTCTCCCTGGGGAGAGGGTTGGGGTGAGGGGT
>JBDTPE010000343.1:0-3949 GCA_039932875.1 Betaproteobacteria bacterium
TAGTTGACGAGTCGATCAATAGCACGCCGGGTGGAACGCCACTGAGGATGCCGGTGTCTTTGCCGGTGTAGACCGAGCGCACATGTGGGGAGGAGGGCAGCATGGTGATGACGAGGTCAACGCCTTGTGAACAAAGCGCTGGCGATGTCGCCGATTCGGCACCTAACTCGGTGAGTTTTTTTACCAGCTCGGGCATCACGTCGAAAACTTTCAGCGTGTGTCCGTGTTTCAACAAATTGCGGGCCATGGGGTTGCCCATGTGGCCCAAACCAATAAATCCTATTTTCATGTTTGATGCCCTGATTTGGTTTATTGAATGCGACTTTGACAATCAAAAGCGTGTGCCTCGTTTCTACTCTCGAAGTTGACCAAGTTTACTAGTGCGAGACAAACAAGGCCGATAATCCGCCGCGTAGCACAAATGTAATTGTCAAACCGAGTAAGAGTGCCAACAAAACGTTGAAAATCAGCAAAAGATATGCGCCAATATTCGAATTAGGCTGACTGATCGCGGCGACTCCGGCAAATATTCCCATTGCCGAAAGTGAGATCGGCACGACGGTGGTTAGCAAAACGGCGGCGAACCCAAATAGGGGTTCAAGCGAAATGAAGAGTTTGTTCCCGTACAGCATGAAAATTAGCAGTAGCCCCAAGAAGATTGACGAAATTCCGCCAAACAGGAATGCTGCGCTCTTCTTTGAATACGAAAGCGATGACACGTTCACCGGAACTCTATCCCTATCCCTTTATTGGTCTAGTTGCTTACTTAAGGCTAATAGTTGTATTCACCCCGGTACTCACCGCCGCATCGTCAAACCACCGCGCGGTCACCGTTTTCACCTGCGTATAAAACTGCACCACCTGCTTACCATAAGGCCCCAGGTCGCCCAGCTTTGAACCACGCGAACCCGTAAAGCTGAAGTACGGCACTGGCACCGGTACCGGCACATTGATGCCGACCTGCCCCACGTCGATTTCATTCTGGAACTTGCGCGCTGCCGCGCCGGACTGGGTAAAGATGCCTGTGCCGTTACCGTACGGGTTGGCGTTGGTAAGTGCAATCGCTTCGTCCAATGTGTCGACCGCAACGATGACCATCACCGGCCCGAAGATTTCGGTTTTGTAGACTTCATGATGCGGCTTCACGCCTGAAAAAATCGTCGGCGCGATGAAGTTGCCATTTTCAAATCCAGGCACCTTCGGATTGCGACCATCCAGCTCCAGCTTTGCACCTTCAGCAACACCTTTGGCAATCAGCGACTCGATGCGCTGCCTGGCTTGAGTGGAGATCACCGGGCCGACATCGGTGCCGGGTTCGCTACCGGCGTTGATGGTGAGCGTTTTGGCTTTCGCGACAATATCGGGAATCCATTGGTTGGCCTCACCCACTAACACGGCAACGGAAGTCGCCATGCAGCGCTGTCCTGCCGCGCCGAACGTTGCGCCGACTAGGGCGTTGAGCGATTGGTCCTTGTTGGCATCCGGCATGATGATGGCGTGGTTCTTGGCACCCATCATGCATTGCGCACGCTTGCCGTGATCGCTGGAAAGTTTGTAGACGTGCTCGCCGACGTGGCAAGAGCCGACGAACGACACGGCTTTGATTGCTGGGTGCGTACACAGTGCATCGACCGCTTCCTTGCCGCCGTGCACGACGTTCAGCACACCTGGTGGCACACCGGCTTCGATTGCTAGCTCTGCAAGCAGCATCGGCGTCATCGGGTCTTGTTCGGAGGGTTTCAGCACAAACGTGTTGCCGCAGGCAATCGCCATCGGGAACATCCACAACGGGATCATCGCCGGGAAATTGAACGGGGTGATACCGGCACAAACGCCGATCGGCTGGCGGATGAAATAGGTGTCGATGCCGCCAGCGACGTTCTCGGCGATTTCACCCAGCGACAGCGTACCGATGGAGCAGGCGTGTTCGACCACTTCCAGCCCGCGAAACACATCGCCTTCGGCATCCGGCAGCGTCTTGCCTTGCTCGGCAGTGAGGCAAGCGGCGAGCTTCTTCATATCGCGCTTGATGAGTTCCTGCAGTTTCAGCATGACGCGAGCGCGTACGCCGATGGAGGTATTTTTCCAGGTCTTGAATGCTTCGGCTGCGCCGACGATGGCAGCATCGAGCTCTTCAGCGGTGGCGAATGGCACGCGCGCCAGCACTTCCTGCGTCGCAGGATTGACGACATCCTTCCAGACGCTGGTCTTGGACTCAACGAACTTGCCGTTGATCAGCAGTTTGACGGATGGGGGCTTATTGGTTTGGGGTTTGAGTACGGCGGACATGGTGTTTCTCCTCAATTCTGATCTTTCCGAATTCACGACCGTGAATTTGGCCTATCCAGATGACATTATAAGTTCGACGATGCCCTCGTGGTTTTTTGCCATGCCCGGCTGCGTGCCAGTATTGACGGGTTGTTTCAAGCTGGTTGCCCGGACAAGTGCACCAATTCTGGCGTTCCGGGCGGCGACCATGCGCGCGACTGATCTGGTTACAGCATCCATTTGATTCCTTGCGCCGTAACATTGCTGTCAGCGCAAAGACATTTGTGACTCAAGTGGGCAATGAGCGCTATTGGACACTGCCTGATTGACTGTGATTTTTCGCACACTCAATTGTCACTTCCTGTTGCAACTTGCGTTCAGAAATGTGGTCAACCGAGAGCAAGATAATGCCGTTATTGTCCTACGTAACTCGTCATCAGGAGTATCTATGAAAACCATCTTGACCATCGCAGTGCTTTCAACCTTGGGTTTATCCGCAGGCGTCGCGTCCGCCGCACCGCATGGCGACGTCGCCACGGTCATTTCTTCAACCCCCGTTTATGTCAGTGTTGCCGCACCGCGGCGCGAGTGCTTCACCGAACAAATCACCCGCGTGGATGAACGTCGCGTGGTGCGACCCGTTCAGCAGGAATACGTTAGTGAGCCACGCCAGAATTCCGGCGCAGGCGCATTGCTTGGCGCAATCGTCGGCGGCGTCATCGGCCATCAGTTTGGCAACAGTACAGGTGGACGAGATCATGGAACCGCTGCAGGAGCAGTGATCGGCGGCCTGATTGGCAATAATGCAGAGCAGAACGGCAATGGCTACGACAGCGGATATCGCCGTGCGTCCGTGGTTGAAGTTGAGCGGGTTCCGGTTACACGAGATGTACAGCGCTGCAATACCGTTACCGAATATCGCGATGAAATCAGCGGCTACGATGTGCGCTACAACTACAACGGCCGCGAATATGCGACGCGTTTATCGTACGATCCGGGACCAACGATGCCGATCAATGTAGACGTGCGGCCAAGCTATCGCGCGCCGAACCGCTAGTCAGCGGATTTCTTGAGATCACAATGGGGCGTTGCACGCAGGTGCAACGCCCCAAATTTTGGGTTTGCGCGATGTCGGTATAAGAAATCCGTTCACTCATTCTTCAAAAGCAAACAACACGGCGTCAGCCGGAACGAGGTCATTTTCATTGAAGGCCACGCGCTCGACGACCCCGTCGCGAGGGCTGACAATGGTGTGCTCCATCTTCATCGCTTCCATGATGATGAGCGCCTGCCCTTTTTTCACGCTTTCGCCTACCTTCGCCATCACCTTGACCACGCGGCCCGGCATCATCGCCGTGAGGCGGCCAGTGTTTGCGTCTGATTCGCCTTCGAAAAGGAAGGGGTCGACCAGTCGAAGCGTATGACGGGCATCGGCAAACAGGATGGAAATGTTATTGCCGTTTGCCAGCACCAGCGCAGACTCGGCATGGCCGTTTGCCGTAAACGATACCGTTTGGCCAGTTTGCGCTGATGCAGTGACCACAAGGTCACGCTCGCCGATGCGTATATGCCGCGTGCTGCCAATGGTCTCAATATCGACGGTGACAATTTCTTCATCGTTAACGGTATGAAACTCCAGCGCGCGATGCGCACCGCGATTGAGCCACCAGCCGATTTTGCG
>JBDTPE010000344.1:0-3946 GCA_039932875.1 Betaproteobacteria bacterium
CGAGTTGATGCAGACGCACATCCACGCCCTGAAGATCGATGCGCGCATGCAATAGACGTAGTCAGGTTTTATGTATCTTTGATTGTTTCACTTAATAGAGGAAGACTTATGCAATACAAACTCAAGACCATCGTTGTTGCCTTATCCGTCGCCATTGCTTCGGCATCCGCCCCGCTCGCCTTCGCACAGTCCAAAGCCGCGAAAGTAGACGGTCGCGTAAGCGTGAATGGCGTCACCATCCCGAACGCTTATTTTGATGCAATGAACCGCGAACGCGAACAGTCCGGTCAACCTACATCCCCTGAATTTGCCAACGCGATGAAAGACGAACTCGTCAACCGCGAAGTGCTGGCACAAGCGGCAAAAAAGAAAGGCATCGACAAGTCAGCTACGGTCTCTGCGCAAATGGACATGGCACGTCAAGCCGTTCTGATCCGCGCGTTTTTTGAAGACTACGTGAAAGCCAACCCGATCAGCGACGCACAGTTGAAGACCGACTATGACAAGTACGTCGTGCAGCTAGGCGACAAGGAATTCAAAGTTCGTCACATCCTGGTCGACAAGGAAGACGAAGCTAAAGCAATCATCGCTTCCATCAAGCGCGGCGAATCGTTTGAAAAGCTCGCGAAAGAAAAATCCAAAGATACCGGCTCCAAAGACAATGGTGGTGACCTCGATTGGGCACCTGCTGGCCGTTATGTTCCCGAATTTGCTACCGCAGTGAAAGCACAAGCCAAAGGTCAGTTGTCGGAAACTCCAGTCAAGTCGCCGTTTGGTTATCACGTTATCCGAGTAGACGACTCACGCGCACTTAAAGTGCCTACGTTTGACGAAGTAAAAGACAAATTCCGTCAGCAGGCGCAACAAGAGCAAGTCGCGAAACTTGTACAGGAATTGCGTGGCAAGGCCAAGATCGACGAGAAATAGTCTTTTGGCGCTGCTGTAGTAGGTCAGCGCAAACAAGGCGAATGAAATGACCGCGGCAATTTACCTGCCGCGGAACTAAAAGGGCAGCCGAGGCTGCCCTTTTAGTTTGTCGGGGCAGTCCGTTGGAGCCAACGGACTGCCAGCGAACAACTATTGATGCTAAACCAAACTTTGCAGCTTGCCTAGCATTGCGCAAGACGACGCATTGCATTAACTTGTATGTATGAACATTCCTGTCCGAGTGCAGTTCGCGAAAGCCGGAAACCTTTTCCGCCTTGAGGTCTGCGTCTCGCCGCTTTTGCCGCGTGAGGTGCCCCAGGTGGTGGAAGCGTTTACGACCAACTGGTGCAAGCCCGAGGAAATCGAGCGCGGCAAGGTCAAGGATGCGGTCGCCATCACGCTGACAGCCGACCACGAAATTCGCGCGGGTGAAAAGCCGGCCGACATTGCCCGTACGATTACTTACGCCATCTGGCAAAAACTGGATCGCTACGTGAAGGTGACTGTCGAAGCTACGTATCTTGGTGAAACCCCAGACGGACATTTTGAGTATGGCGAGAGTTCCTATGCGGATGCATTTGAAGCAAGGTTCGAAAACTAGCCCGCCATTGCCAATCTAAAACTCTGGTATTGGCGGGGCTTTACAAGCATTTTCGACCGGATGGCCGCGCCAGACATAGATTTTCCCTAGCCGACCCACTTCCGCGCGTTGTAGAACATGCGCATCCACGGACTCTCATTATTCCAATCCTTGGGGTACCAGGAGAGATTCACGGCAAGGCTTACCCGCTCCGGATGCGGCATCATTATCGTGAATCGACCATCGGGAACGGTGAATGCCGTCATGCCTAGTGGCGAACCATTCGGGTTAGCGGGGAACCGCTCCGTAGCTCTTCCATGGTTGTCTACAAATGCCGCAGCAGCCAGCCAGCGAATGGCATCCTGCTGTGCCTGATCGCGAAACACCGCCTGCCCTTCGCCGTGTGCGGTAGCCACTGGAATGCGCGAGCCCGCCATATCGGCAAATAAGATGGATGGCGATTGGCGAATTTCCAACAGTACCGTACGCGCCTCGTATTGTTCGCTCTTGTTGCGCTCGAAATGCGGCCAGTTTTCTGCACCCGGGATGATCTCGTGCAGATTCGACATCATCTGGCAACCGTTACATACGCCCAAGGCGAATGAATCATTGCGACGAAAAAACGTTTCAAACTCAACTCGGGCGCGCTCGTTAAAAAGTATCGACTTCGCCCAGCCTTCTCCCGCCCCGAGAACATCCCCGTACGAGAACCCGCCACAGGCCGCAAAGCCTTTGAATTCGCTTAGTGGAATGCGGCCTGCAATAATGTCACTCATATGTACGTCTACTGCGGTGAATCCAGCCTTGGTAAAGGCGTGCGCCATTTCCAGTTGCCCATTCACGCCCTGTTCTCTGAGGATGGCGATTTTTGGTTTGGCTCCTGAGGCGATATACGGCGATGCAATGTTGTCAGTTGGATCGAAGGTGAGCTTTGCACCCATGCCCGGATCATCGCGATCCAGAATGCGATCAAATTCCTCCTTGGCCGTGAGCGGATTGTCCCTAAGCGACTGGATCAGATAACTGGTTTCGCTCCAGGCGCGCTGCAGGTCAACACGTTTTTCGACAAGTAGCGGCTTGACTGTGCGAACGACGCGCAATTCGTCACTCGCGTTAAGGTGTCCGATCACATGCGAGCAAGCGCCCAGCCCCGCTTCGCGCAACGTTTGCATCACCGCGGCGCGGTCCGCTTTGCGAATCTGGATTACTGCGCCCAGCTCTTCATTGAACAGCGTCGAAAGCACGGTTTCATTCTCGGCCAATTTTTTTGATGTCTCGGTCGCGTCGTAGTTGTCAACATCCGCTTCGCGCTCTGAGTAGGTAAGTGCATCGAGATAGATGGTGATACCTACGTGCGACGCAAACATCATTTCGACCAGCGTAACAAACAACCCGCCATCAGAGCGGTCGTGGTAGGCAAGGACTTTCCGCTCTCGGGCAAGGCGGCGCAGACCAACAAAAAAACCGCAGAGCTTCGCCGGGTTATTCAGGTCCGGTGCATCTTCGCCAACTTGAGCGTAGACCTGTGCGAGACACGACGCCCCCAGGCGATTGTTGCCTTCACCGAGGTCGATCAACACCAACTCGGTATCGCTGGTGGCAAATTCTCTGGACAACTCAGGTGTCAGCGTGGCGCTGGCATCTTTCACCATCGCGAATGCCGAAATGATGAGCGATACCGGGGCAACGACTTGCTTTGTTTCAGTACCCTCGGTCCACACCGTTTTCATTGACAGTGAATCCTTGCCCACGGGTATCGAAATCCCCAGTTCGGGACAAAGTTCCATGCCGACGGCTTTTACGGTTTCGTACAACCGTGCATCTTCACCCGCGTAACCCGCCGCAGCCATCCAGTTTGCGGAAAGTTTGATGTCGCTGATTGCATCGATGTCTGCGGCCGCAATATTGGTTATCGCCTCGCCAACCGCCATACGCCCCGATGCCGGAGCATTGATCAACGCAATTGGCGTGCGCTCGCCCATCGCCATCGCTTCGCCCTTCAAGGTGTTGTAACCCATCAGGGTAACGGCGCAGTCGGCGACCGGTATCTGCCATGGGCCGACAAACTGGTCACGCACGGTCAAACCGCCAACAGAGCGATCACCAATGTTAATCAGGAACGATTTGTCCGCAACGGTGGGTAGCCGCAATACGCGATAGGCGGCGTCTTTCAACGCGATGCCGCAAAGGTCGAAGGCGGTTTTCGTTGGTGCAACGGACGTAACGTCACGGTGCATGCGCGGTGGCTTGCCCAGCAACACGTCCATATCCATGTCGACCGCATTGTTGCCTAACAAGGGGTCAGCTACCACGAGCTGCTGGCTTTCCGTTGCGACACCGAGCACGGCGCATGGGCACCGTTCACGCGAGCATAGCCGCTGGAATGCGGTTAACGATTCCGGCGCGACCGCCAGCACGTAGCGCTCCTGGGATTCGTTG
>JBDTPE010000345.1:0-3944 GCA_039932875.1 Betaproteobacteria bacterium
GCTCGATTCGCTCATCTTCGGCGCGATTCGCGCGCTAGTGCTCTTGTGGAAATGACCATCGGCAGTTGTGTAGCTGAGGCGCCAACGACATAAGTATTCATTTCATCTGCATTTTTAACCCAGCAACCGCGCGCTGACGCAAACCATCGATCATCTCTTCGCGACGCGTAAAAGCATTACCACCTTCGGCGAGGTCGGCGGCTTTTAGGCCATGCGTATCGAGGTTTTCCGAATAAATGATCATCAATTCGCGGCGCGCATTCTCATCCAGTCGCACCAACCGCAGTTGCATCACCTCGGGACCAATCAGATAGCCCTTTTCCTCCAGCAGCTTGCGTACGGCCGCGCTATCGGAACCGGGGCGCTGTCGGGACCTCGCCTCCTCTACGTTGCCAAGAAATACCCGCTCGTGAAACGCGTGTCCGCCGATCATGGTGCGCTGTGGGTCTTTGTTGTATTGATAGGTGTTCCGATTGTCTGGCAGATAGCCTTCGAATTGAATCCAGTAAAAGCTCTTGACTCGATTACCGTCTAACGCCGCGAACACATGGATTTCGCAGTTTGCCACGCCATAGAGCACGAACTCGGTCATACCCACGTACGTATATGCAGCATCTACAATAATATTTCCAGCGGGAAACTGCCGAGATTCGAGAATATTGCCTTCGACGTTCGCCTGGGCTGCTTGCGTGCAGGCAACCGGTAGTAGCGAACTTGTCACAATGGTTGTGATGGCAATGGCGAATTTCGCGAATTGTCTGAGCATCATGTCGTTCCTTTCTACGTGAAAATGGCCTTCCCGCCGCTGCTCCGGCAAAATGCCGCTTGAGCAAACGTAGGATGCAGCGACGGCAGCATACAGATTGAGCGGATACGCGTTGGGGCAAACTGTTGCAATCGGCCATACGTGTCCTGCGTTGGCTGACGTATTGCCGGACACTTGCCAAAGTGACGACTAGCCGGTACGACGAACGCGCAAAGGCGATCGGATTTTATGACTGGACCATTTCCACTGCCACTGACAAACCCAATAGACAAGCTCGCTTGGCTGTACATTCGCAACCGGAAAGTCCTGGTCGCGCGCTCAAAGGGTAAGACTCTGTTTTATCTGCCGGGCGGAAAGCGCGATGTCGGCGAAAGCGACCATCAGGCTTTGATCCGCGAGGTCAGCGAAGAAATTTCAGTCGATCTATTACCCGCATCGATTCGATTTGCCGCCATATTTGAGGCACAGGCTGACGGAAAATCGGCGGGCACCACCGTTAGAATGACGTGCTACTTTGCCGACTTCACCGGTTCGATAGCAGCTGCGGCCGAAATCGAGGAAGTCGCCTGGCTTGACCGCGGCGACAAGGCGCGCTGTTCCGCCAACGCACGGCAGGTATTGGACTGGCTGGCAGCAGGCGATTACATTGAATGACCACTTACGAATCAACGAGAACACCATGGCAGCGCCAACATTGAAGTTCACTATCTGTCGTATCGCAGCGGGCGCACTTGCCGTTTTCGCTGGTTTGCTTTTGCCGCTGCAATCTATCGCGCAGCAGGCTGCGCCGAAATGCCCCGCTCCGCCTGCCACGCTCACTCGCGAGAAAACCGAGGCACTGCTGAAGACCTCAACTGATCGGGGCTTCCTTTGGAAAATTGAAAAGGACGGGAAGACCGCCTATCTTTACGGCACGATTCACGTCAACAAACTTGATTGGATGCTGCCGGGCCCGACAGTGCGAGATGCGATCCGCGCCAGCGAAGTATTTGCGTTTGAGCTGGATATCCTGGACCCGAATATTCAAAAAAAGATGGGTGACCCTGCTAATTTCGGCATCAAGAATTTCTCGCTTCCCGCGCCGGTAAAAAAGCGCATCGAAGCCTTCGGCCGCAAGGTGTGCGCCCCGGATGGCGCCTTTGCCGAAGCGCATCCCATGATTCAGTTTGTCGCCCTGTCGTTGCTTGATGCGCGTTTTTCCGGCGCCGAAGCTGCTTATGGCTCCGAGGTCATTATCGGCAGTATCGTCAAGTCTGGCGGCAAATCCATCGTTGGCCTCGAGACCCCAGCGCAGCAGATGCACATGTTGCTTGATGGTAAGCCCGGAGAACTGACGGAAATGATCGGCAGCGGGCTGGTTTCATACGATAGCGGTAAGGGCCGCGCCGCCACCAACCGTCTGCTGGAGGATTGGTCAACGGGCAACCTCGACGATCTGGCGCAATACGAGAAGTGGTGCGACTGCGCGGACTCAAAGCTGGATCGCGATTTTTACAAGCGGCTCAATGATGATCGCAACCCAGGTCTCGCAACAGGAATCGACAAATTGATTCGCGATGGCAAGCCGGTTTTTGCGGCCGTGGGTTCGTTACACATGACTGGCCCGAAGGCACTGCCGATGCTATTGGCAAACATGGGCTACAAAGTGGAGCGCATCAGCTTTGCTTCGGGCAGTGGTGTGGCCGAAGCAAAGAAAGCGGCATCCAACTGAGCACGACTGCGGCTTTGGTAATCGAATAGTTTCGTGCGGCGGACGCCACCTTGAATCCCGAAGACCTGGAAAAACTGGTGTCATGGCAGATGCCGTTCGGAAAATTCAAAGGGCGCCTGATCGCAGACTTGCCGGGCAACTATCTGCACTGGTTCGCGCGCCAGGGATTCCCGGAAGGTGAAATGGGCCGGCTACTCAATCTGATGCGCGAAATCGATCACAACGGCCTGTCGTATCTGCTGGACCCGCTGCGGAAGCGTTGACGTGGCGCCGGAATGCCCAAGCCACATTCCAGTTGCATCATTGAAAACGCCGGGATTTCCCGGCGTTTTTACTGCTACCAATTTTTCTTGTTGTTATTTCCGTTTGTAAGAGGACGAATAAGATGACGTTGTCGGCGGACGATACACTGGCACCGGTGCCTTATAAGCTGGCGCTGGTGCCTTGTAAGTGCTGGTCGGCGCTTTGTAGGTGCTGACTGGTGCCTTGTAAGTTGTTGTGGGCCTGGTGGCGGCTGGGGTCGACGGACGGGTATTGTTGTAACGCTGCTGCTGAATGTTGTTGTTCACCGTGCGATTGTCCTGCTGCCGTGCTGCCTGGGCTTTCTGCTGAACCTGTTTGGCGTGATCGTTTTGCTCTTTGATGTACTTGGGATTAGTTGTTTGTGCGCCTACGCTACCTGCCAAGGCCAATGCGCCCAGCAAAACTATTGCTCTGACTGACATTTTCTCTCCAATATGTTGATTTCTGGCGCTGCACTGGCCGGAAGCGGCCGGCGAACATCGGCGTTTTCCGACATCCTGTATGGTAATGCTGTAAAAAGCACAAAAGCGGCTCATCGGTCATTAAACTAATTTGCACGATTGGCGCAAGGAGAGCCAGCCGCCGCACGAATATATAGGCAAACGCTAACGTTAGCGCACCTTCCGGACTGTTTTTACACATTTTTGCAATTGGATCGCGAAGGCGCTTTATTCTCGATGTGAAGTGCCTACATATGCTTGAACAAGTGCTGATAGGCGCGCGATACGGGAAGCGCCTTTGGATGCCCCTTTAGATTGACACTCAAGCGTCCTTCACCGTCGCGCCGCGTGGACGCCACAAACCGCAGGTTCACGACCGTACCGCGATGAATCTGCCAGAAGTATTCAGCGTCCAGGGCGCGCACCAGTTCAGATAGCGGTTTGCCGATCAGATGTTCGCCGCTCGCGGTTTGCACCACCGTGTACTTGTCGTCACTCTGGAAAAATATCACGTCATCTACCGGAACTTGATAGGTAACTTCCCCACGATTGGCGCGTATCCAGCGCAGCTTGGTCTGGGTACTTGTACTTTCAGCAGGTTGGGCAAGCATTTTTAGCAATTGCGCAATATCCGGCTCAGAGGTGCGTTCAGAGAAAGATTTGCGCAGACGCGCCACAGTTTGTGCGAGGCGCCCATCGGCAACCGGCTTCAACACATAATCTA
>JBDTPE010000346.1:0-3922 GCA_039932875.1 Betaproteobacteria bacterium
CTAACAATTGGCGTTTCAGCCCGTTCTTGTGAAGGACAATTGCGTGTGGGTAATTACGCCGACAATCCGCCATCGATCACCAAGTGGTGGCCCACTACATATGAGGCAGCGTCCGAGCAAAGCCACAATATCCCTGCCGCGACTTCGTCTGCTCGTCCCACACGCCCGGCGGGAACGCGTTCGGCGAGATCGGCGTAGTGCGCCGTGACCTGCTCTGGCGTAAAGCCAACTCGCCGACGTTGCCGACGCGCCGTTTCGATCGCACCAGGACAGACGCTGTTGATGCGGATGCCCTTGGCGCTGTATTCGCGCGCTGCCGCTGTGGTCAACCCATTCATGCCGTGCTTGGTAGCGCTATAGATCGCCGCCTTGGGTGAACTTGCAAATCCATTCACCGACGACACATTCACGATGGCGCCACCGCCGCCCTTGAGCATCAACTCAATCTCGTACTTCATGCACAGCCAAGCGCCGCGCAGATCGACTGCGATGCTGCGATCAACCGCTGCGAGCGGTATTTCAGCCGTCAGTACCAATGGAAACTCGGCGGCTGCATTGTTGATCGCATAGTCCAGCCGGCCAAAGCGTTCGACGCAACTCGCCACCATGTTCTCGACTTGATCTGGTTCGGCGACATCGGTGACCAGAAAATGGGCTTTCCCTCCGAGTGCAGTTAGTTCAGCCAGAGCGGCCTGTCCACGTTCAACATTGCGACCCGCGACGAGCACGCTTGCACCGGAAACTACGAATGCCTTCGCCGCTGCCAGACCGATGCCATCGGTGCCGCCAGTAATCAGCGCAACCTTGCCGTTGAAGTCATAGCGGACGCCGCTCACAGCTGCAGTTTGAGTTGTGGTCATGGTTGCAAGAATTGGAGGAGAGAAAGAAGATGATCCGTGCCGCAGTTCGTGGCAGCGAAAGGATACACGAGGCAATGCAGCGCCGCTTTTGTAGCCAAAGCGCGCTATCTATGCGACGTGCCTCCGGCTTTCGTTCGTAACGTCGTCAAAACTCGAACCACCGTTGACCGCTGACCGCAGGCAACTACCGATTCTCCGGTGATTGCAGGATAATCGCTGCATGCGCATTCTCGTTCTCGGCGGCACACAGTTTATCGGTCGACATATTGTGGAGGCTTTACTGGCTGCTGGTCACACGGTCAGTATATTGACCCGTGGCGTCACTGTCGATCACTTGCCTGCAGCTGTTGAACGCTTGCGCGGCGATCGCGATCAAGGCGCTGCCGGACTGAACGCGCTGGCAGGCCGCACCTGGGACGCTTGCGTGGATGTCAGCGGCTACACGCCAAGGCAGGTACGCGCGAGCGCTGAACTGCTGGAGCCATACGTTTTACGCTATGTATTTATCAGCGCCGTGAGCATCTACGGCGACCCCGATCAGCGTCCGGTCATGGAAACGTATCACCGGTTGCCGCCCGCTACGGACGATGTTACCGAGATCACGGGCGAAACCTATGGGCCGCTGAAAGTCGCCTGTGAGAACATCGTTCTCAACATTTATGATGAACGTTGCACGCTGATTCGGCCGCAGGTCGTTGTCGGGCCGTACGATGTAAGTGGTCGCTACACTTATTGGCTGCAACGGGCACAACAGGGTGGTGAAATGCTTGCCCCCGGTGACGGCACAGACCATGTGCAATTTATCGATGTGCGCGATGTGGCGCGATTTGTGACGAAGGTAATCGAACAAGACCTCTGCGGCAGCTTTAATCTTGCCGGGCCACGCTTGACGTGGCAGGCTTTCATGAAGCTGATGGGCGCAGAAAACATCGAATGGGTATCAGCCGAGATCATCGCTGCTGCCGGATTGACCTTCGTCGAACTGCCACTCTTCCGGGCGGAAGGCTCTCCACGCAGCAGTTTGATGGATGTCAGCAATGCGCGGGCATTGAGGGCGGGCTTGAAGCTTACCGACCCCGCAGTCACAGCACGCGATATGCGTGACTGGAGCATCGGCAGGGACTTGCCAAACGCACTACCGCCCGAACGTGAAAAGATACTAATTCAGATTGCCCGCGAACAACGCGAACAGCGACGGGTTTAGACCACGTTATCGTGCTGTGATCGAAGCTTACTTCGCGGCGATGAGATCCGTCGCGTTCCAGCCGCCGCCCAGCGCCCGAATCAGTCCTACAGTCGCGCTCAGCCGTCGGCCAAGCAAGCCTACCGAGGTGCGCTCATTGGAGAGCTGCGCCGTTTGTACCGTGACAACACTTAGGTAGCTGATGGTGCCGGCCTTGTATTGATTCAATGTGAGCGTGACCGATTCACGTGCTGCTCGCACGGCATCCGACTGGACCTTGGCTTCTTGCTCGAGAATTCGCAGGGCGGCGACGTTGTCCTCAACATCCTGAAACGCCTCCAGTACTGTCTGCCGGTAAGTGGCCACGGTCTGATCATATGTGGCAACCGCTTGATCCGACACCGCCCCGCGTTTGCCAAAATCGAGCAGTGTCTCGGCAAGCGATGGTCCCAGAGACCATGCGCGATTTGGCGCTGATATCCAGTTGGCAAGCGTAGGGCTGGCGAACCCAACAGACCCGGTCAGACTGAGCGTCGGAAAATAGGCCGCTTTGGCGACACCGATCTGGGCGTTTGCTGCCGCCGCACGGCGCTCTGCGGCGGCGATATCAGGGCGGCGCTCAAGCAAGGTCGACGGCAATCCAACAGGGAACAGCGGCATGGCCACTTTCCAATCCACGGATGCTCCGCCGCTAGCCTCAATGCTCGACAGTGAAAAGTCTGTCGGCGGTTTGCCAATCAGTACGGCAATTGCATGCTCTAGCTGCGCGCGTTGAACACCCAGATCAATCGACTGCGCCTGCGCACTGAGCAGCTGTGTTTCGGCCTGCACCACATCGACCTTGCCGACGACGCCAACTGCGTAGCGGTTCTTGGTCAGTTCCAGCGATTTCTCATAGGCCGTAATGGTGTCGGCGAACAATTGCTTCTGCGCATCGTTGACGCGCAGCTGGAAGTAATTGTTGGCCAGCGCTGATTGCAAGGAAAGACGCGCCGCTTCCAGGTCAGCAGCGCTCGCCTGCGCTGTGGCATCGTTGGCTTCGACAGTGCGGCGAATACGGCCCCACACGTCAATTTCCCAGTTGGTACTCAAACCTAAACTGTGATTGCTGGAAACCGCATTGCTGCCTGCCGAGCGTGAGGCGGCAACACGACTGCGCGTGGTTGCGGCATTCGCCGAAACGGTCGGGTAATAGTTCGCGCGCGCCGATTGTGTCAATGCCTGCGCCTGGCGAAAACGCGCTTCCGACACCTTCAAACTCTGGTTCGAGACATTGACCTGTTCTAGCAAGGCATCGAGCGTACTATCGCCAAACATCTTCCACCACTTGCCACGCACCAGCTCGTCGCGCGGCTCGGCGATTTTCCAGCCGGCCACTTCCTTGTACGCGACTGGCGCTTGTATGTCGGGCCGCTGGTAATCGGGCCCGATGGCGCAACCAGCGAACAGTGCAGCGACGACCGCGACGCACATTAATTTACAGCACTTCATCTAACCTCCAGAGCGACTGTCCCGCTGCGTCGGGCAAATCTGCGCTTGCCCCAAACACGTAAACGGTCTAAATACAGATAAACAACCGGCGTTGTGTAAAGTGTAAGCAACTGGCTCAGGATCAAGCCGCCGACAATCGAAATACCCAGCGGGCGGCGAAGTTCCGCACCGTCGCCAAAACCGATGGCCAGCGGAACCGCGCCGAGCAGCGCGGCCATGGTGGTCATCATGATGGGACGAAAGCGCAACAGGCAGGCCTCGAAAATGGCGTCGTGAGCCGACTTTCCACCGGATCGTTCGGCTGAAATGGCGAAGTCAATCATCAGGATTGCATTCTTCTTGACGATGCCGATCAGCAGGATCACGCCGATCAAGGCGATGATCGACA
>JBDTPE010000347.1:0-3918 GCA_039932875.1 Betaproteobacteria bacterium
AAATCGTGCGCGTCGGCGTGGACGTATCGGTCAAGATGCCCAAGGTAAATCCAGAGGGTGTATCGGAAGTAAAAAGCAGGCCACCGCGGTCCTCGCCACAAATCAGCGTCACAGGCGTATTGGGTGTAGCAACCACATCGCCGCGAATTTCATAAGTCCAGGCACCTTGAAATCCGGTCGGATTCGTCGTATTTCTGGCGAATGAAACAAGGATCTGGCGATCATCGTTATTCGCTTGCGGTGCGGTGGAGTTGACTTCAATAGTTCCGCACGGCAGCGTAAAGGTCCGGTCAGTACCGGCAGGTACAAAGTCGGGCATGGCGCAACCGTTCGGCCCGGTGACTTTGATCGAAAATTGGTCGACACCCGGATACCAAATCTCGATGCGCTGATCCTTGGTAATCGTGGTGGCCCAGTTAAAGGTCACCGATTTAGTCTGTCCAGCTGAAATTGCGGTCGTGGCGACGATCTTGTCAGAGCCTTCATTTCCCGCTGCCGAGGTAACTACCACACCCGCCGCACCGGCGCTGGATAATGCCTGTTCATAATTGGATGTGCCGTCCCGCGCACCAAAATATGAGCCCAGGCTCAAGTTCACTACCAGCGGCTTGCCAAGTGCGGCGGCTTTTGCCTTCATCCAGACGATTGCATCAATGACCGAGTTGCTTCCGCCTGTGCCACCGGCGATCGCATTTGCCGACAGGATATCGGCTTTGGGTGCCATACCAACAAAGCGATACGCAGGCAGCCCATTGCCGGTTTGTTGCCCGTTACCCGCAGCGATACCGCCGACGTGGGTACCGTGGTTGCCAGTGGAAGGCTGCGTACAACCGCCGTTGCCGTTGATGGCGTCATTGAGCATTTGCACCGTACATTCACCACCGTAGCTAAAGCCGCTCGGTGGAGAACCGGCAGCACCAGTTTCGCGCTGATCCCACAGGGCCAGAATGCGAGTAGTGCCGTCCGTGTTGCGGAAGCTCAAATGGCGAAAATCCAGTCCATCATCGACAATGCCAACGATGACTCCCGCACCGGTGGCACCGGTTAGATTCGGCGAGACGCCGCTACGAATCAGATTCGCACGCGTCGCTGGCACACTGGCAGCGAGCCGCTGCGGTACGATTTTTTCCGATTCCATGTACTGAATGTCATTTAGCGAAACCAGCGTCGCCAATGAGGGGGCCGGGATGGTGACTGTGGCGACAGTACCCAACACGGCATTTACGATGCCGCCTGCACTGCGGATCGCGTCCAGCGTTTTGCTATCACTAAATCGAACCAGAATTTTTACGACATCGACCTTTTCGGGCAGTCGCATCAATTTGTAAGTACCATCGCCCATTTTTTCAATGCCAGCCTTCGACATCGCGCCGGAAATTTTCGCATCAAACTTCTGCGCTGAAAATGCCGGAACGGACAACCCTGTCAGTGCAAGCGACGCGAGGAAAAGCCCCACGCCATGCACGCGCAATCTGAAGCCCATTTTGTGTCTCCCTTGGTTGTTTTGATTTATTGGTGCCACTTGGTGCACAGGCAAATACGTCGAATCAGCGAATTGGATTCAACTTTGCAAACTCGCTTAGTCCCTTAGTCCTTCAGCCAGACGATTCAGTCGACGATAAAAAAAGCTGCTGAGTGCGGAGGGAATTATGCGCCGTACAGAGCTGCCTGCACAGTAGTCAGACGCGCACAATATTTTTTGTCCTACATCATTAGGCGGCTTAATCCTATGTTAATCGGCTGCTGACTCAACTATTGTGTTTTCACAGCGTACTGCGGTACCCATTTCCGTCTCGGCAATTGGCGAAATGACATAAATTTCGGCTGAACTTTTCGTAACATTTTGTTGCCAATTTTTGCCTTAGGCGGAATTCCAGATTGCGCGAAAAAGGTTTGCTGTCATCACAATCGCCGGTCAAGGCGTTATATGTTTGTTGGATATGGATATTGAAGGTTGACAAGCTTAGCCTTGTCATTGCCCACGTTTGGCGACGGCCCTTGTTTGCGATTACATCCAGCTCTTTTTCGAGCCACGCTGCGCCAAATTTATTCGCGCTACAACATAATTGTCAGGAAGAGCCATGCAGCTAAAAATTCTTTTTCTTCGAACTGTCGCTGTCGTCACTGGCGTTGTGTTGTTGGTAGGCAGCGGCTTCGTCAGTGCCGACCCGCCGTCGCGCATCGCACGTATGGGCTATCTTTCAGGTAGCGTCAGTTACTCGCCAGCCGGCGAGAATGACTGGGTACGTGCTTCCATCAATCGACCGCTAACCACCGGTGATCGCCTTTGGGTCGCGTCGCGTGCACGCGCTGAAATGCAGTTAGCTGGCGCCATGGTTCGCATAAATTCGGAGACCAGCGTATCCATCCTCAATCTCGATGACCGCATCGCCCAATTGCGATTGTCGCAAGGTACGCTTAACGTTCGCGTGCGGCGACTGGACCGCGATCAGGTGTTTGAAGTGAATACGCCAAATCTTGCATTTACGCTGCAAGAACCGGGTGAGTACCGGATTACGGTGGACCGCGACGGCTATGCAACCGACATTTTTGTGCGTCGCGGTCAGGGCGAAGTGTACGGGGACGGTGCTGCGTACATAATCGACCCGCGTCAGAGCTACAGTTTCACGGGTACCAACCTGCGTGACTACGAATATATTGATTCGCCGCGCTACGACGATTTTGATCGCTGGTCCAATGACCGCGAGCGGCGCTACGAAAATTCGCCCTCTGCTCGCTATGTATCGCACGATGTACTCGGCTATGAGGATCTCGATGCGAACGGTAGCTGGCGTCAGGATGCCACCTATGGAAGTGTATGGTTTCCAAGTCGTGTATCGGCGGGCTGGGCACCTTACCGCGATGGCCACTGGGCCTGGGTAGATCCATGGGGCTGGACCTGGGTCGACGACGCGCCTTGGGGTTTTGCGGTATCCCATTACGGTCGCTGGACGAATCTGCGTGGAAACTGGGGATGGGTACCAGGGCCGGCACGTGAGCAAGCCTACTATGCACCTGCGTTGGTCGCATTCGTGGGTGGCGAAAACTTCCAGTTGCGGTTCTCAAGTGGCAATGCCGATGCCGTCGCATGGTTCCCGCTCGCGCCGCATGAAATCTATCAGCCCTCATACGTGGTTAGCCGCAACTATTTCGAAAGGATTAACCGCAGCAACACGAACTTCAACAACTCGGTTATTAGCAATGCAGTCATCAGTAATACCTACAATCGCGCAAACCGCACCAACGCTGCCTACGCGAACGAGTCAGTGCCAGGTGCCGTCATCGCCGTGCCCACATTAGCATTCGTGCAATCGCGTCCGGTAGCCCGCGCAGCGATATCTGTTTCACGCACAGCTATTGCTAACGCACCAGTGGCAGCCGTTCCGCGTATTGCACCTGGTGCCCAAAGCGTGCGCGGTGCTGCAGTGCAAAGTAGCGCGCCGCCGCCGCGCATATTCGACCGGCCGGTCGTCGCGCGCAGCGTACCGCCAGCACCACCGGCCAGTTTCGCTGTGCAACAACAACAATTGACCCGGGGACAAGGTAACCCGCTTGACGCTGCTGCCCGCAGGGATTTGCGACCGCCGGTGAGTGCACCGGCACCCGCCGTCAAAGTAGTTGCACCGGCACAAATCACGCAACCAACCGCGCCTCCGCCGCCCGCTACAGGGCCAGGCCGAGTTAGCGGTGGACGCGATATTTCCACTGATCGCGGCGCCTCGCCACCAGCAGCGAACAATCGTGTCCCGGGTGCAGTCCCGCAATTTGCGCCGCCCGCTCCCGCAGCGCCGTCGCAGCCACAAAGCGGAAAGCCAGAAAAACGTGAAAGAGTTGAGCAACGTGTTCAGCCATTCACCCCACCGCCAGCGCAGAGTGCGGTGCCTGCACCGGTGTCACCTCCGCAAATGGTGCCAACGG
>JBDTPE010000348.1:0-3907 GCA_039932875.1 Betaproteobacteria bacterium
CAGCACGAACGGAGGTTGTTGAAAGGTTCCCGGGTTGCAGATCGCCATTTGGCGCGCCTTGCGGGCCGAAAAAGCCTGACGTCGCCGCCAGGCATGCCTCCCTTTTCCAAAGGGAGGCTGCGGTCTCGGGTGGGCACTCCTCCCTTTGGAAAAGGGAGGCTGGGAGGGATTTTCGGTCGTTAACCCTACGCACGCCCCCGTGGTTCCCGCCAGCTGCCCTTTTTGAAACGGGAAGAGCGAAGCGAGGGGCATTGCATGCAGATATACCACGCAAAAAATGAATGTCGGGAGTTTCAATGGGCGTCAAGAGTGTGGTGCTTCAACGCAATGGCCGCACACAGGCGCACACCGCCACAACGTCAATTTCCCACCCGTTCAGGTAGGTGCGCGAAGCGACGAATTCGGACAAGCTACGGCTCAATTGCCGTGGGCGGTTGGTGCCGGTGAAAACCAAGGCGCTCTCTGGCATGAAGGAACCGATTTCGTGAATGCATTGCACATTTCCGCGCGAACACTTGCCCGCAATGAAGGTGAAACATGATTCGCTTCCTCGGCGTCGTCGCGCTCATATGGCTCGCACTCATGCCCCCGCTGTTCACGGACGGCGCCTGCACGGCTGAGTTCGAACGCGAATCCGCCCTGCTGACGGCGAATCAGAAAGCGATCGCGTCACCGACGCTCGCCCAGGCCTACTGGAGTTCCCGGCAGATTCCGGTCTCGGTGATTTCCGCCAAACAGTGCCGGCGCGCCCGGCCGGGATTTGTGGATGCCTGCAGTTCCGGCGACCTGGTCTATGCCGCGGTCCCGGTGCAAAACCGCATCTGCCGACTGTATCGGGACGACGAGATCAGGGTCCAGCTGCAGTACGATGATCGCAACCGCCTGGCGCGGATGGTGACCGACATGAAGCCCTTCCGCTCATTGCCTTTGCCGTGGCTGGGCGTGACGCTGCACTGGGGCAAGTAGCTTGGCGGATGACAAGGATATCGAGGCAGGCGCCGGCGAGTTGTCGGATAACACGCAACCAGCCATCAGGTGTCTGGCGCCAATACCTTATCGTGCATTGACCCGTTCCAACGTGGATCACCCGAACGGAAATCCGTCATCGTCACCGGTCCCCGTTTATCATGTGAAGACGCACGGTAGTGACTCAAGACCGAAATACAGAAGAATAGAGGCAAATATTGATGCTCCCAATCGTCAATGCACAAAACATGAAGCTTGGCGAGCAAGATGCGCGAAAGGTCATTCTCGCTCAGACAATTGAACTGTCTGACGTGCAAGGCAAGTTTCTTGGCGCGCAAGAGCGAGAGGAGATTGACAAGAAGGTGAGCACGGCAGGCCTCGCCGCCGCCGCTGACGGCAGTATCGATGTCGCCAAGCTGATCAGCCAACGGTCGGAAATGGTGCTTCGCGCCGTCGGGTCAACCCACCCGTCTTTGGCAGATTTGCAGCGTCGGTCGGGCTACTGGATTGTTGTCGAGTTCGGTATTCCGCTATTGACACTTGCATTTGGCGTAGCCGCTGATCATGTCGCCAACCCGCATCGGGTTGATCTTCTCTCCGTGCCGCTGATGCTGATTCTTGCGTGGAATCTGATCGTGTTTGCGGTACTTCTGGTCACGCTGCCGCGCACACTCATTCAAAAGTTCTCAGGTAGCAACGGCGAAGGTCTTCGCGGTTTTTGCTACAACCTGCTTGCCAAACTTGAGCGCCAAACACTACGCGGGCAACTGTGGGCCAAGGTGAGTGCTCAATTTTTCTTGCGCTGGAAGGCGGTTAGTTCAAGTCTCGGCATCGAGCGAGCCACCAGGTTGCTTCACCTCGCGGCGGCAGGCTGGGGAGCGGGTGTGGCGCTGTCTTTGCTTTTTCGCGGTTTCAACGTTGAGTATCGTGCTGGCTGGGAGAGCACGTGGCTGAACGCCGAGCAGGTGCAAAGCGTGCTTTCGTTCATGTTCTTGCCTTTGACATTTTTTGGCTTTGAACCGTTTTCACTGCAAGAGATTGCGTCAATGCGCTTTATGGATGACGCCGGCGGCGTCGTGGAGCATGGTCGCCGGTGGGGTGTAGCGTATATCGGCCTCCTTCTTATCGTCGTGGTCGTGCCGAGACTGGTGCTAGCCTTGTTCGCGCACTGGCGCGTACAAGTTTTATCGCGGGCGGTGGTGATAGACATTGGTGAGACTTACTTTGAACGACTGATTGACCGTTTATGTCCGGCGTGCGTTTCACTCTACGTGCACTCTGCCGACCGCATTGAGCTTGGCTATCTGTATCGGGTACTGGATCCTGATCAGCGCGGGATTGGCGGCCCATTGATTCGTTCTGACTTCGGCGACACGTTAAGGCTCGTTCCTTCGTCCAAGCTATCTCCGGACAACGCGCAGCCGGACATTGACGTCGTGATATCACTGGCAACCTCCGTGTCGGAGTTGGAGCAATCAATGCCAATACTTCGGCAAATTGGAAGACCGGTGATGATTCTGGCGAGCGGAGCAACACATGACGCGCAGGAAGTAGTGCTCGCAAATGCACAAATGCAAAGGAGGCAGCATGAGTTCATTTTTGACGTGCTCGCTCTCGATGCTACTGGCGCTTGCTGGGTTCTGGAGAAGAAGCTGATCGAAGCTCTTGAGCGTGGTGTGCCGCGCGCGAAGGCGATGGGTGCGTCGCGTCTCACCGAGGAGTGGCATGCACGCAATCTCGCTCGCTTCGCAAGCGCAGTGTCCATATCGGCGGAGTGGCTCCTTGGTATCGCCGGGACTATTCAGAATGTATCCGGTCCTTCAAGGTCTCTCGTGGGTCTGTTCAGCACAAAGGAGAAGGAAGAGTATCGGCTTGCGGTTGACTCAGCACAGAAACTCTTGATCGAGCAGTTAGGGAGTGGTGAGAAGGCAACGATTTGCTCACTGTTGAAGCTTCATGCCATCGGTGAAGAGGAAATGAAGGCGCTTGAGGGTGATGTTGCAATGAAATTTGATGAGAGGCGGACATTGGATTTGCGTGATGCAATAGCATCAGGTGCAGCGACTGGAGCAGCGGTAGGCGGCGCCGTTGACATGGCTTTTGCAGGGCTTACACTTGGGGCAGGGGTTGTTATCGGAACGGTGTTTGCGGCGGTCGGCGGAGGAATCGCGCATTTCTTCGCGCGCTGGAATAACAATAGGACTGGAGTCGAGGGAAGCTCGCTAGCGGTGAGCGAAAAAATGCTAATTCCATTGGTGGAATTAGCAATGATTCGCTATCTGGTCGTTGCACATCACAATCGTAAGTTGCCCGTGTCCGGTATGGTCGGACAATCAGCCTGGAAATTTTCGGTGACGGAGGTCGTAAGCCACCACCGTAAAGCCCTATCAAAGCTTTGGTCAGAGGCGTTACTGGACAATAAGGACGCGGCGACGACCCGCGCTTTCCACGACGAAATTGAGACCATCGCAAGGGAAATTATTCTCAAACTATACCCAACTTCAGGCCTTGAGTTGCAGCTGGCAAAATGACGAGCGACGGCTTGCCTATTTCGGCGGGCATTTAATTTTGTGTAGATGGCTTAGCGGCACATTACGCGTGTTTCTCAACTCGTCGTAATCGTACTTAGCGGTACATAATCGTCCATGCAAAATTACTGCGCAGAGGAACGGAATGGCTTGGGGAGGCGTGAGAGGCACGCGGGCTGACGGCAACTCGATCCAGCTAAGTGACGAGATGTTGCTGGAGCTGATGGGATTGGCGCTGACGAGGTGCCTGGCCGTTGTGTATCGCTGGCGTAATGTGGGAGCGGGTGACTCGGGGTTGTTGTCGATAGGACCTCAGTGCGTTGCCAGAAGAGGCCAAAATCCTGCGCTGCGGAACAATTGGGTAATTTCTGCACAGATCGGTTCTGCTTCGAGTTTCGACATTAGCTGGTCGC
>JBDTPE010000349.1:0-3905 GCA_039932875.1 Betaproteobacteria bacterium
AGCGCAAGCGAAGCGGCACCGGATACGTCACTACACTCGGGTTTCCATCCTTGTCATAGGCTTGCAACCCAAACAGATAGTTATCCTTTGAAATGCCTTTCACGGTGGCGCGTTGCACGTTGCCAACGTCTTGCGCGAATTGCCAGAACGGCGCAGTCGTCTCGCGCCAAACAATGCGGTAGCCGGCGATATCGCTCTCCGTGTTTGCTTTCCAGCGCAGCGTCGTGTCATTCTCCAGTTGAATGGTTTCCATTTGCACCTCTTTGGGCGCGGCGGGGCCCAACGCAAGTGACGCAAGCGCTGCGGCGTTGACCCGCGTGACCTTGGCGACATAGTCGAAGTCGACAAACTCAGGAAGATCGCCGAGCTGCACGCTATTTTCGATGCGTACATTCTGATGCTGATGCCGCCAATCCTCGATCGGCTCCGTCATCCGCACTGCGGCATAACCCTGATCGAGAAACGGTGAGTGATCGCCGCCACGTAAATAGCGATCGCGCCGGTAGATGACTTGTACCTTGATGTCATCCAGATGACGCTCAGCCGCCTCCTTGATGTAACGGGCGAGTTGTCGGGTGGGCAGATCGTTTTCACCGCCGGTGCGCAATGCCGCGGTAAGTTCATCTGACAACGGATTCTTCGGTGGTACGCCCTCGGCAAACAAACGCACGCGATCACGAATCTGCGTGCCATCGGCGCCCTTGGTGTTGCCGATGATGTCGTTGGTGATCATGCCCGCAATGTTGAGGCCCCGCTCTTTGGCCTGCTTGGCCCAGTGCGTGGCACCGACGAGGCCCTGCTCTTCGCCAGCGACGGTCATGAAGACGATGGTGGCGTCGAATTGGTACTTTGACATCACACAGGCAAGTTCCATCGATGCTGCTGTGCCGGACGCATCATCGTTCGCACCTGGTGCATCACTGGTCGGGTCAACCGGGCTGCTCGGCATCGAATCGTAGTGACCAGACACCACGTAGATACGATCCTTGCTGTCGTCGCGCGTGCCAGGCAAGGTGGCAACGACGTTAATCAGCTCGGTCGGTTGCGGGATACGCACCGCGCGTTGGGCCATATGTGAATCAAATTCGACCTTCATGCGGCCACCGTTCTCCGCCGCGCATTTGTCGAGTTCGGATTTGATCCAGCGGCGCGCAGCACCGATGCCGCGCGTCTCGCTGGTGGAATCGGACAGCGTATTGCGGGTGCCAAAGCTCACCAGCTTGCGGATCGTCGCCTCGATGCGTTTGGCGGAAATTTCGCTAGCTATTTTTTGGATGGTTGGGTTTGGTGGTGCGGGCGTGATCGGCTTAGGTTGTGCCACAGCGCTGAGCGAAGCCCCTAGCGATAATGCAATCAGCATCGACGAAATACGGTTCATAGCAACTCCACTTTTGATTGTTGCCCGATTAGCATTTGCTGCATCGGTTGATCAACGAACGCCACCGATTGCTCCGCGTACCAAACACCCGGATGCGTTTTGGCATGAGTGTAAGAGTCGCATGGGAAATGACAAATTGACTCTGACTCGTGGCGTTCCAATTTTACCTGCGCCTCTACGCCTTCTTCCCCAGTTCCACGCGGAATTCCTCCAGACGCTTTTCGTAATTCTGCGCATCGCCATACTCCAGAAAGCCTTGGTAACGTCTGGGCGTGCCGAGGATCTTGCGGGCGTGCTTGATCGGGCAAAAATATTGTTCGGTGCGTGAAACGATTTCGCAGATGTAGGCCGTCAGCCCAGCGCCATACGCGCAGTAAGTGCAGTGAAATTTCTCGATGAAATTGAGATAGTCCAGATGCTGGCGGTCCAGCACGATGTAGTCGCCGCGGCGCACCTTGGTCACGCCATAGATCGGGAAACAGGTCGCCTGGTAGAAGCTCACGAAAATGTCCAGAATCAGCAGCGGGAAGATCATGCCGTAGATGATCGGCCCGGTGATCAGGTTCTGCGGCCGGTTGGTCACCAGCCAGCGAAAGAAGCTTTTCTTCAGCTTGCGATGCGCCTGCCGGACAGTTGTTTCAAACTCGATGCGCTTGCCCTTAATCTCGAAAAACATCTTCGTCTCCTGCTCATGCAGCGCGGTGCGCATTTCATCTTCCAGCGCGGTCATCTGGTTCAAGAGGTGACGGATTCGATCATTCATTTGGTGCCTTTACGGTTGTCCAGCAATTGCACCGGCGTTATTGCATTCAACCACAACACGCCTAGCCTGGTCGAAAGTTGAAAATGGACAGACTCTAGCGCCGTGTTTCAGGCGTTTTTGCCCGGAAGTTGCGTACAAGTCAGGATTTTTCCTCCTGATGCTGGGTCGGAAGACACTCAATACTTTTCTGTGCCCCTATTTGCGCATTTGCGCATTTACCAAACTGTGACTACATCGTTGATGAATCATTTCACGTCGTTGCCCTACCCGGATGCGCGCAAGACTCCTACGCTGGCCAGCATTGCCTGCGCCTACTCTAGTAATGGTCCGGCTTGACCGGCAAACCGTCAATCCCACTACTTATCAGGAGCAACAAAATGAAAGTATCCCAACTTCTTATCTCTACTGTGGCTGTCGCTTCGGTGGTTGGCGCGTTTGGCCTTACCTACGCGCAGTCCAACAAGGATAATATCAACGTGAAGGGTCCAACCAACCTCACGCAGACGCAAAGCGATGCAGCCTTGCCGTGCCAGCCGACACCCTACAACCCGCACCTGCAGCAGGGCACAAAGGACAAAAACGGCAATACCGTGAACCGCACGAGTAGCGATTGCGCGACCCCAGTTGCGACGCGCGCGCAGGTCAAAGCCGAGCCAAAGGTCATCGTCACACAAACCCCAGCTCAGGCCCCGGCATATACGCCGCCCGTTCAACAGGTTGCAGTCGCCCCGCAGCCGCAATATGTAGCTCCTACGGAAACCCGCACGGCCATGCCTGCCGAGCCAATCGCGCGCGCAGACCGCAACTAAGACTGGAGTCTGAAATCCGGCGGCGCGCGTTACCAGTGTTATCAACACCATGATCCCTGTTGACCCGCCGCCACCGCGAATGGATACCCGCCGCAGGAGGATCGGCTTCTGGGTCGGTGCGAGCGTGTGTTTCGCCTTGTTGGCGGCGCTTGGTTTTAATTGTGCCGGTTCTACTACTTTGACGGCGGCTAAATCGCCGTCCGTCACTCCGGTCGTCGCGGCAGAGCCAGCGCTGACAATTGCACCCGCCGCCCGTGTCGCGGATTTCGGTGCTGAAGCGCCTTCACCCGATGCCCGACAGGTTGCTGACTGGATCGCTACATCCGCCGACAATGGCGGCATCGAATTTTTCATCATCGACAAGAAGTCCGCACGGCTGTACGCGTTTGACGCCGACGCTCGCCTGCGCGATTCCAGTCCAGTATTGCTTGGCCTTGCCTTGGGCGATGATTCCGTTCCAGGTATAGGCACGCGTCCGATTGCGAAGGTAAAGCCGTTCGAGCGAACCACACCGGCTGGGCGATTCATCGCGCAACGCGGCCACAACACGCAGAAGGAAGATGTGGTGTGGGTCGATTACGAGGCGGCGGTGTCGATGCATCGTGTGCGCACCACCAATCCCCGAGACAAGCGTCTCGAGCGGCTCGCGACGCCAACCGTGGCCGACAATCGCATCTCCTACGGCTGCATCAATGTGCCGGCCGCGTTCTACAACACATACGTCATGCCGGTCTTTGCGAATCGCCGGGCAAATGTGTACGTCCTCCCGGAAGTGAAGTCGATACGGGAGATGTTTGGCTTGAGCGAGGCAACAGGAACTGCAGTATCAAGCGCCGGCATCAAATAGTTTCTAGCGTAAACAAACCCACGCTTACCAATGGCGTTCCGTCAGCACCCGATTTTCACTCCATCACCACGACCAAGCGGTCATTCGCTGATTCAGCGCCCCAGGCTT
>JBDTPE010000350.1:0-3904 GCA_039932875.1 Betaproteobacteria bacterium
AGTAGCGAGAAACAGCAGGAAACGTTTTCAGAACAACGGCTTGGAGATCGTTACGTGTTTCGCCAAGCTCTTTCGCGGAAAAGTCCGATATTTTGAGGGGAATTGTGTCTCTTGTCAATTCCGGGTGCGCAAATACAGCTTTTGTCGGGACGTGTACTAAGGGCGTCAACACCAGGTACCACCAACTGGGCAATTCCACGGGCATCAGCTTTTCGCCTATACCCTCCACGAAGGCATTGCTCCCGTACAGGAAGAATGGCACGTCGGCACCTAGCGTGAGCCCCAAAGCCCGCAACTTGTCATTTGAAAAGGCGAGGTTCCAGAGTCGATTCAGCGCTAGTAACGTGGTTGCTGCGTCTGAACTCCCGCCACCCAGACCCGCTCCCATCGGCAGCCGCTTGTCCACAGAGATGTCAACGCCACATAGGTTCGCAGATGAGATGGATTGCGCCTCCTGTTTGAGCAGCTTCGCCGCGCGTACAACCAGGTCATCCTCTTCGCGCACCCCGGGCAGGTCAGATTGCCGGTGAATAACACCGTCGGCACGCAACGTAAACTGCAATGTATCGTAAACGTCCAGCAACACGAAAACCGATTGCAGCAGGTGGTAGCCGTCGGCACGTCGCCCGGTGACATGCAGGAAAAGATTCAACTTGCCCGGCGCCATTGCCGAAAACGAGGCGCGCGTCATATTCATTCCGGCAACCATTCGTCAACGATCAGCCGAACGACGGTATCTTTATTCCTGGCGATCACGCGGGACGCAAACTGATACCTGCCAACAGCCTGAAAGCCCTCTGCGGTAACTAGCCAATGTTCACCGTCAGCGAATTCAATATCTACGCTTACATTCTCCAACAAACCCTGTCCTTGCACCCACGCCGCAAGCCGATCAAGATCCAGCGGGACACCCAGCAAAGACTGTGTCAAGTCGGCTACCGATGTTGCCGTCAGCAGCTCTTTTCCTTGTCGAAGTGTCGCCGTACCCGCCGTCTTTTCGCTTACCAGCTCTGCCACTTGTGACCCCAGCGGCGAATAAAGACCGATTCGCTCTGCTACCGCACTGCGCTGCCAGCGAATTTGTCCGCTATCGATCTTGTCGCCCACCCGCACACTGATGCGCCCGGTGAGTGAAAATTGGGCTGCCAACTGTCTGTCGTCTGACCGGCCTACGGTACTGGCACTTGGCACTTTTGGCACCGCACTGCACCCGACAAATGTCGCAAGCACCAAAATCAACGTACCGACCAGAAAAAAGTTCAGTTCGCCATCCCGGCGCCCGCGCCTGGCGATCCGGCGAAAATTGATCACGGCTTGAACTTGGCGATCACTGTGCGCAGCAACTCATTTCCCGGAAACTCCAACAACGCCGTTTGCCATAGCTTTGACGCTTCATCGCGCTCCCCTTTTACCCATAGCACTTCGCCCAAGTGTGCGGCGATTTCCGGATCACGTCGCGTCTGGTACGCTTTTTTCAATGTGACCAGTGCATCATCCAATTGGCCGCTGCGAAACTGTACCCATCCAAGGCTGTCCTGGATAAAGGCATCGTCCGGTGAAAGTTCCAGCGCCTTTCTAACCAATGTATTGGCTTCATCGAGTCGTTTGTTACGATCAGCAAACGTATAGCCCAGCGCATTGTAAGCAGCCGGGTGATCTGGCCTCAGAACGATAACCTTTCGCAAATCTGTTTCCAGCACGTCGAACTTGCCTATTTTTTCGGCGACCATTGCACGATCGTAAAGCAGGTCCGACGTGTCTGGATTGTTGCGGATCGCTTCAGACAATGCGTCAAACGCGTCTTTGAACGCCTTGGCGTCGCGCAATAGCTGCGCTTCAGCGAGAATAAGCTGTATGCGCGTTTCAGGTGCATCTGTCTGATTGGCTTGCGCCTCTTGCAAGTATTTACGCCCCGCCGACATACCGTCGCGTTTGGCGATAATGTCTGCGGTCTTCAGTTGGGCACCGACAAAATAGTCGCCACCTTTGACTTGCCGGTACCAGGCGATCGCATCTGCTGGCCGTTTTTGTGCGTCCGCAATTGTCCCGAGGTTGAAGTAAACCGGATTGGCATCGCCAGGCTTCAGTTCGAGCACGCGCTTGAGTTGCGCTTCAGCGTCGGCGTAGTCATCAAGCTGCTGCGACAGTAATGCAATCGCGTAGAGGGTTTCAATTTCGTCGGGTTTGCTTTTCATCGCAAGACGAAATTCTTCGCGAGCCGCCAGATATTCTTTTTGTGCCGTCAGAAGTCGCGCGAAAACGATGCGTACGTCGGTTGCGGTTGGGTGGGACTTCAAGTAGTCGCGAAGGTAGGTCCGCGCGCTTTCCTCTGACGATTCGCGAAGGATCTGTGACTTCAATATCGCCGCCTTTGACCAGCCGGCATCCAAACTGTCGGCCTCGCTGATCGCCGCCAGCGCTGCACTTGCGTCCTTGGCAAACATGCTCGCCTGCGCGATAGCGAATTGCGCCTCCCGCGTATTGAAATAGGGGGTGGCCAATTCACGTACCGTTGCAAGCGTTGCGGCTTTGTCAGGAAATCGCGAAAGCAGGCTGGATAACTGCATCAGCACGCCAGCCGCCCTGCTCGGTTTGGCGAGCAAACGAGCAAAGTTTGCCTTCGCAGACTCAAGGGTTCCCAGATTGCCGGATATAGCTGTGAGCGCTTGTCTAGCAACCGACGAATCAGGCTCAAACTCCAGCCAGAGTGTGGTGGCCTCTAGCGCGTCATCCATCTGGCGCGCCTGGAAAGCAATTTCCGCCGCCCGCCGCGCCACACGTGGATCTCGGGTTCGTTGGGCGAGGTCAATCATGCCCTTCAACGCAAGCCCCGCCCGCCCGCGTTGTGCGGCGATTTCGGAGATCAAATATTGATAAAGAATTTGATCCGTAAGGCCGGTATCTTTTATCTCTTTTGGCGATGAAGTCTCGGCAGGAGATTCGGATTGCGCGAATGTCGGACCAATCAACCACAAGCATGCAAAAAAGGAACAACCAATGGCAGCGATTTTCTGATGTATCAGGCTCATGATGCGATAGTTTTTTGGGGAAATGGCTCTGCAAGCGATATGAATGGCGCCTAGTGGCAATCCGTCCATTCCGAATAACTCTGCGTACGTCCACAATGCGGTCTGTACGCGAAAGCAGACTGCATAATTCGTATCATAGTCGCTTATCGATGGCCGGGCTTAGTCGCTACAATACAGACTGTCGTTATGCCAACGAGTTCCCATGCCTGAATTGCCCGAAGTTGAAACTACACGTCTGGGACTGCTTCCGCGAGTGCAGGGTGCTCGCATTTCCGCCGTGACCGTTCGCGAGCGGCGGCTGCGGTGGCCCGTTCCCGCCCACCTGGCGAAACATATGTCTGGCAAGACGGTTGTGGATATCGAAAGAAGAGGGAAATACCTGCTTTGGGATTGCCGGCAAGGCGGCATCACGGGATTGCAACGCGGCTATTTGCTGAGCCATTTGGGGATGTCAGGGTCATTGAGACTCATCGATACCGACGACAAACAGCAGCCGCCACAAAAACATGATCATGTGGATTTTGCGTTTGACAACGGCACGACGATTCGCTACACGGACCCGCGGCGCTTTGGTGCACTTCTCTGGATAGCCGCGTCGGAGCCAACGCATCCTCTACTGGATTCTCTCGGGCCGGAACCGCTGTCGGCAGATTTTGACGGTCCCTATTTGCATCGCGCTTCAAATGGACGCAGCGTCAGCATCAAGGAGTTCATCATGAACAGCCACGTGGTGGTGGGGGTTGGCAACATCTATGCATCCGAAGCGCTGTTTCGCGCGGCAATTCGTCCGACGCGCCCGGCAGGCAGAGTCTCGCTCGCACGTTTCAAGAATTTGGCCGCAGCCATCAAGTCGACGCTGAAAAATGCAATAGATG
>JBDTPE010000351.1:0-3880 GCA_039932875.1 Betaproteobacteria bacterium
GCAATGGATTAACCGCCGGCTTTGGTCCCAGGAGGACGGGTGTTCGGCAGTCTTGTCCCCGTCGTAGGTGCCGTGGCAATCGGCGTGGTGGCCGTCACAACGCGACCTGAACCGGCCGCAATACCCAGCCAGTCCCAACGGCCCTGGGCGATTGCATCAAGAATGGTGGCACGATTCTGCTGCGAGGCCAGATAGACGTTTGGCGCCAGCTCATTAAATTGCAAGTACGCTTCGAGGGTCTCGTAACCGCAGGCGCCCTGGTAGGCGCAACCATTTAGCACCCTGGTGGCATCTGCGCCGCAATTGGCGCCCCGGTCACAGGCAGCCAGTGTCCAGGCGGCGCCCCAGTTACGTGGACTGAAAGGGTCTCCTGATGCGCCCAGTTGACGATCTACCAATTGCGTTGAATTCCATGTGAGTAGTTGTCCTGCCCGCTGAATGGCAAACGGGTCGCCGCTGGCAAGCCCATCTCGTACCATTGACAGCTGATCTTCGGTCAATCGTCGCGCGTCAATTCCGCGAGCCATCGTCGAGCGCGCTTGATCGTTGAACTGATTCGCAGCCACTGCGACTTTGGCAGCAGGATTGCCCGCCGCCGCCGCCTCCGCATACAGGCGTGCAGCTTCTGCAGCGCTAATGTTGGTGTTGGCGAAACCGTCACAGAGCGCAGTGACGCGGTTGTAGGCCTCCATTCGTTTGTCGTTGTTTGGGTCATTGGGCTTGAGACGATTCTGGAAGCGCTCACGATCAGCTTCGGAGGGGCTCTGTCCGCCCCGCGCCCGACCGACACAGGTTTCAATGGCAACGGCGGCAAAGTATTTCGTTTCTGCGTCTGCGCCTTCAGGATTGGCCATGTAGCGGTCATAAAAGGTTTTCAACCGGACCGCTTTTTCGAACTCTAACGCCAAGGCACTCTTTAGCGGAACAATAGCGTGTGTGGTCGCAACACCCAACTTGACGACCTTGTTCGCCAAATCGGGCATTGCCATAACGCTTCCAGGTGACACTGTGTTCGGTGCGGAGGTCTTTGTCGCTGACGCCGTGCTATCGGCGCTTCCCTCAGGCCGCACAAAATACCAGGCAGCGGCGACCACCAGCCCGCAAGCCCCTAAAACCATGAGAATGGTTCGATTCATTATTTGCGTTTTCTCGAATTTGAAACTACATGTTAACGGAAAACCGTTTTCCACAAACGAGAAACGGGGCACATGGCCCCGTAGTTGGCGGAATAAACTGTAACTAGTTGTGCAGAATTTTGGAGAGGAAATCCTGCGTCCTCTGTTGCCGAGGCGACCCGAAGAAATCGTCTTTGGAACAGTCCTCCAGAATCGTGCCGCCTTTATCCATGAAGATTACGCGGTCGGCAACCTTCTTGGCGAAGCCCATCTCGTGCGTCACCACCATCATGGTCATGCCTTCCTTGGCGAGCTCGACCATGACATCCAGTACTTCGTTGATCATCTCCGGATCAAGCGCCGAGGTCGGTTCGTCAAACAACATGGCGATCGGCTCCATGGACAAGGCGCGCGCTATGGCCACACGTTGCTGCTGACCACCTGAAAGCTGAGCCGGATATTTATCCTTGTGTTCGATTAGTCCGACGCGGTCGAGCAATTTGAGGCCTTTCTCGCGGGCAGCTTCTTCCGTACGACCGAGCACCTTGGTCTGCGCCATTACCAGATTCTGCGTCACGCTCATATGCGGGAAAAGTTCGAAGTTTTGAAATACCATGCCCACGCGAGAGCGAAGTTTTGCAAGGTTCGCTTTCTTGTCACCTACCGAAATTCCATCAACCAGGATTTCACCTTTTTGAAACGGCTCCAGGCCATTGACCGTCTTGATTAGTGTCGATTTCCCCGAGCCAGAAGGGCCACACACCACGACAACTTCGCCTTTTTCCACATTGGTTGTGCAACCTTCCAGCACCTGCTTTTCGCCGTACCACTTGCTGACATCTTTGATTTCGATCATGGCCATCATTATTTCCTTAAGTTTTCAAGAGCGACCTAACCATTTTTAGACGGTTACAGCGACTTACGCGCCACCAGGGGTGATACCTGGACCGCCGAGCATCGGGTCCTGCTTAATCGTACGCTGGCGCGTCGGGTCCATATGAACCTGAATGTATTTCACCAATTTTGACGCGCCAAAACAAATCACCAGAAATACCAGAGCTACAAAAATATAGAGCTCGACAATGCGACCACTTAGCTGCCCCGCTTTACTGGCCGCACCCAGAAAATCTTTCAGGCCAACGACGTAAACCAAAGAAGTATCCTGAAACAAAATAATTGCCTGCGTGAGCATGATGGGGATCATGTTGCGGAATGCTTGGGGTAAAACCACATAACCCATCGCTTGCCAATAATTGAGACCCAGCGCATAGGCAGCCCACGGCTGCCCGCGTGGTACCGACTGAATGCCCGCCCGGATAATCTCGGAGTAGTAGGCGGATTCCACCAAGATAAAGGCGACGATGGCAGAAGTGAACGGGCCTACGGCTTCACCTTGCTGACCGGTCAGCCAGCGCACCAATTCTGGCGTCAGAAAGTAAAACCAGAAGATCGCCATGATGAACGGGATCGAACGAATCAGATTGACGAATCCTGCCGCTGGATAGGAGAGCATCTTGAAGCTCGACAGCCGCGCGAGAGCCAGCAAGGTACCGAAGAAAATACCGCCACACAGCGCGATGGCGAACAACTGTAGCGACAATAGCATCCCGCTCCAAAGAATCGGCAGGCTCTTGATGATGATGCTGAAATCAAAATCACCCATGATCAGTGCCCTCCCTGTGAGACATAACCAGGGACGGCGACCTTATGTTCGACAATTCGCATAATGAATATCACCGTCAATGTAATGACGATGTAGATCAGTGTCGCGACCGAGAATGACTCAAAGGTACGAAACGTGTATTCGGAGATCTGCCGACTCTGCGCGGTGAGTTCCAGAATGCCAATGGTCAACGCAGTTGAAGAATTCTTGAAGATGGTTAGGAACTCAGAGGTCATCGGCGGAATGACCAGCCGAAATGCCATCGGCAGGAGGACGAATCTGTATACCTGCGGCAACGTGAACCCCATCGCCAAGCCCGCGTTGGTCTGCCCTTTGGGTAACGATTCGATGCCCGCGCGCACCTGTTCGGCGACGCGTGACGCGGTGTAAAGCCCAAGACACATTACCGCAGCAGTAAATTCCCACAAACTGAATTGTGCAAACGGCAGGGTAATCAGGTTGGGGTAGGTTCCTTTCAGCCAGTCTCCCATTGCTTTTGGGACAACTTCCGGCATCACAAAATACCAAAGGAACATCTGCACCAGCAGCGGAATGTTGCGAAAGATCTCGACGTAGATGGTGGCAATGAGACGGGGGATTTTCAACGGCACCGTGCGCAGCACACCGATGACAGATCCCAGTACAAAGGCGATGACCCAGGCAGATAGCGACACCAGCATCGTCCACATCAACCCAGACATCATCCAGCCCAGATAGGTCATGCCGCCGGATGGCGCCTGCTCAAGTAGGAATTTCCAATCCATATTGCGCTCCCGAGGCGCGCCAGTAAAACAGCGCCTACTGCTGCGATTTGATGGGTTTTATTGCAGTCGATCTACTGCGACGTGATTGCCAGCAAATGAGAAATCACTTCGCTCAACTGCAGAGCAATCCGGCTCCACAAAGTAAAAGGGGAATCGAAAACTCGATTCCCCTTTGGCTATTGCTTACTCCGGAAGTGCCTGGAGTTGGAAACCAATTTTCAGCAGCGGGCTCATGGGCATACCGATGGTTTCGCCGGATGGCAGCTTGCCGATGAACCATTTATCGTAAATCTTGTTGATTTCGCCGGTGCGCATCAGGTTGGCAAGTGCGCGGTTAG
>JBDTPE010000352.1:0-3863 GCA_039932875.1 Betaproteobacteria bacterium
TTCGACAAGTCGACAGAGTACGAAGCCTTGCGAGCGGAAATAGTTGCCGGACGCGTGCACTGAGTGACTGTGGCTGTCGGCCACATTGCAAGGTTTTATTGATTCGGCGGCCAAACTCGTTTATCCACGCGCTGTTCGGAGCAATAACGGTCCGTGAAACGCGTAAATAGGCGTTCTACGCGAACTTCACTATTCAGAAGGCGGCGATAACGTTGCCACTGGCAACGGCGCGCCCGCACGCCAGCCTGACTTTTCCATCGCATCCAGCATTGCAGCCAGCGACTTGCGAGCGGTGGCTTGATGGATTGGCAACACGACAACATCGCCCGCTTTGGCCCATTGCAGCAGTTGACTTGCTGCGTCGATTTCGTCGGCTTCTACGCGAATTTGCTCCGCAGGGTAGGCTGCAGCGAGCAATGCTTCTTTCAACAACGCTGTTACCTCGCCCGCTGCACGGCCACGTAGCATGCGCGGAATTTCCTTGACAACAATGAGCGCCGGTCTGGCCACGGCGGCCACCCGCGCGAGTGCGATGATGGCTTGATCGCTGCGGTTGCCTGCTTGTCCAAGCAACAGCCCAATGCGACCGTTGTTGCCAGCGACAGCAGCATGATCGCGGCGAATCACCTCCATGCCATCGAGCAGCAATTTGAGTCCGTCTGGATTGTGCGCATAGTCGATCACCACCGTAATGTCAGCCAGCTTCCAGTGGTCAAGTCGGCCGGCGTTGTCCAGTCGTGATTGGCCAAAGCACTGCAGTTGTTCGGTAATGACTGCAGGCGAGATTCGCAATGCAAGTGCGGCAAGGGCTGCGGCGGCGATATTGGCGACATTGAACATGGCCGCGCCGTTCAGCGTCAGCGGCATGTCGCGATAATTTCCCAGCTTGAAGCGTTCATCGCCACGCGATAGCACCAATTGTTCGTCGGCAAGGCCACAGGTGTCGCCGCCGTTCTTGCGATGCGTCACCAACGCGGGATGCGAATCGTCCAAGGCAAACAGCGCGACCTTGCACACCTGGCTGGAAGCGCGGGCAAGCAATACTTTGTCATCCGCATTCAGCACCAGCGTTCCCACTGTCCCCAGCGCGTATCTGACGGTCAACTTCACGTCGGCAAGATCGTCGAGGCTGTTGATACCGTATTCACCGAAGTGGTCGGCGCTGACGTTGGTGACGATGGCAACGTCGGCCTTGTCAACAGCAAGCCCGCGCCGCAGAATGCCGCCACGCGCCGTTTCCAGCACGGCAGCTTCGACATGCTGGTCACGCAATACCAGCCGCGCACCGGCTGGCCCCGAGAAATCACCTTCACCTGCCCGTGCGTCGCCGATCACCACACCTTCAGTACTCGAATAACCGACGTGACCCTCAAAGCGCGTCTCGCTGGCGGCGATCAAGGCGGCAAGCAGGCGAACGGTGGTGGTCTTGCCGTTGGAGCCAGTCACCAATACGGTTGGAATAGCGCGCAAGGCAGACCACTCCACATTCGGGGCTTCCGGCAGTGCTGCCAATGGCCATGTCTGGCTATGGGCGCCCGCGCCCAACGAAACGCTTTCGTCATCCACGTATAAAGGAACGCCGTGCTCATGCGCTGCTGCGCATAGCGCAGTCAACATGGCGTTTTCTTCTGCGGTTGCGCGGGCTTTAAATGTTGCCACTACGTCCGACGAATTTGCACCTAGATGATGCAACCGGTCGAACGGCGGATCGATGGCCGGTTCGAATCCGGGTTGGAAAATCCCGCTTGCTTGTTCCCACGCCCATTCATTCACTTCGGTTGCCGTAAACAGCGTCCCCATCGGCGCAGCAAAGGCCAACAGCGTCCCGCTGGCATGTGGCAGCACAATGGGTTGCGCGGTAGTCCAGCCCAAGGCATGGCACATAGCCGACGCTGCAACACGCCAACGCTCGTGCGCTTCCATATCACGCGTTGTCGGTCCCAGCGCTTCGAGCACGACGCCGCTACCCGCAAAGAAACGGTTGTGTCCAGGCAGGCGGCGCGAATCGCTAAAACAGGGGTGGGGTTCAGGCAGTGTGCCTGCATCTGGCAGGGTGTTCAGTCTTCGCTTTCTTTAACAAATCGCAGACCGCGCTCGTCACGTATAAAGCCAGCCGCTTCGAGCGAAGTGTCGCCAGCGCGATTGAGGACTTCCTGCTCTTCTGGGCTAGTCACGCCTGCACCGGGTTTGGCAGCTTTTTGAGTCGGCATATCGGTATCTGATGATGGTGCAGTGCCATCGGGCCGAAATTTCGTCACCTGTTTCCACGAACGCGCCAAGGCATCGGCAAAAATCATCAACAAATCCCCCTGCTTGCCCATCTTCAATGCGGCATCGATGGCTGCTTGCTCATCCGGAATAATGCTGATGGCCGTCTCTGCAACACCCTTCGCGCGCAGCACCTTGGCGATCATGCCGGGCACTTCGTCGCCATCTCTGCCACGCAGGGAATCATCGCGACGACAAATGTAGTGGTCGAATCTGCCCGCCACGGCTTCGGCAATGGCGACGATATCTTCATCACGGCGGTCACCCGGTCCGGCGACGACGATGATGCGCCGGCCCTGTACGTCGAGCCGCTGAGCCAGATCCGCCATCACGCCGACGGCGTGCGCGTTATGCGCATAATCGAAGATCACCTTGAACGGGTGCTGGTCGAACACGTTCATGCGACCCGGTGCCTGATAGAAAGTGGTGTCAAAGGTGCGCAAGCCCTGCCGAATCGCATCGAGCTTGATGCCTAGCGAAAATGCCATTGCTGCTGCGAACATCGCGTTCTGCACGTTGTGCATGGCGCGGCCTTCGAGCGTTGCGGGGATTAGATGCGTCCACATCAGCGGGATATGCCCGCCTTTGTCGTAGATGGTAATCATCTGGCCATTGACACCGGCTTCCAGCGCACAGGCGCGGCCACCGGCGCGGATGTGCTCGCGTACCACCGAGTGCTGCGGGTTTAGGGTGACGTAGCAGATACTTTTTGCTTCCGTATCTGCGGACATTTTGATCACATTGGCGTCGTCGGCATTGAGCACCGCGCAGTCCCTGGCGACTTCGACGATGATGCGTTTTACTTCGGCGAGCTGCTCCAGCGTATTGATGCCTTTCATGCCAAGGTGATCGGGTTGCACATTCAGCACCGCCCCTACATTCACGAATGGCACACCCATGCCGGCGCGCAACAGCCCGCCACGCGCGATTTCAAGAATGGCGATATCGATTTGCGTATCGGCCAACACCATGCGCGTGGCGACCGGCCCGGTCATATCGCCTTCCACGGTGCGCTGACCATCGATGTATACGCCGTCCGTGGTTGTGAGGCCGGGCGTGAAGCCTGCCATCTTGGTAATGTGTGCCAGCATGCGCGATGTGGTGGTCTTGCCGTTGGTACCCGTAATGGCGGCAATCGGCACACGCGACGGTGTACCGGAGGGGAACAGCATATCGATAACTGGCCCAGCCACATCTCGCGGAATGCCTTCCGAAGGTGCCACATGCATACGAAATCCCGGTGCTGCGTTCACCTCGCAGATGCCGCCACCGACCCGCTTGTAGCTTTCCGTAATGTCGGGAATAAGGAAATCGACACCGCCCACATCGAGGCCGATGGCGGTAATCGCGCGCACCGCCATATCGCGATTGTCTGGGTGTATTACGTCGGTCACGTCGGTCGCGGTGCCGCCGGTGGAGAGATTGGCCGTTGAGCGCAACATCACCACCTGATCTTTGGCGGGAATCGAATCTGCCGTCATCTCAACGCGCGCCAGCATCACGTCGGCCTGCTCATCGAGCTCAATGCGCGTCATCACTTTTTCATGACCGACGCCGCGACGCGGATCTTTATTGACGACAGCAACCAGCTCCCT
>JBDTPE010000353.1:0-3844 GCA_039932875.1 Betaproteobacteria bacterium
CGCGGACGATAATGCGCATTCGCGGATCGCGCCTCAGGTGCGGCCAAACTCGCCGCGACAATCAATTGGAGATTCCATGAGCAAACCGCGTTTCACACTGCCGGCTTTCGCCTGCTGCTGCCTGTTGTTTTCCAGTCTGACTATTGCCGCACCAGCCACCCCGATTTCGCCTGCCAAGAAACCTCGGCAATATACGATTGAACAATTCATGGCGACCACCGCCTTGGGTGGCGCATCGTTCAGCGCCGACGAGAAACGCATCCTGTTTCACAGCAATGAATCCGGCATCTATAACGCTTACACCCTGGCGGTAGCTGGCGGTAAGCCGGTTGCACTGACGCAGTCCACAACTGATACGACCTACGCCGTCAGCTTTTTCCCGAATGACGACCGGATTCTTTATACGCGCGACAAAGGCGGTGATGAAAACAACCACCTCTATGTCCGCGAGCTCGATGGCAGCGAGAAAGATCTAACGCCGGGCGACAAGCTCAAGGCGAGCTTTGCGGGCTGGCGCCCCGACGGCAGCGCATTTTTTGTCTCGAGCAATGAACGTGACCCAAAGGTATTCGACATTTACCGCTATGACGCCAAGTCCTACGACCGCACTCTGTTTTACAAAAACGAACAGGCCTATGCCATTGGTGCGATTAGCCGTGACGAGAAATGGGTCGCGCTTAACAAAACCATTACCTCACTTGACAGTGACGTCTATCTCTACGACGTCGCCAAAGGCGAGACCAAACATCTGACGCCACATACCGGCGCAGTCACTTTCAGTGCGGCGACTTTTGATCCTGCGTCGAAACAGTTGTTTTTGCGCACCAACGAAGGCAGCGAATTCGCCGGACTGCGCACCTACGACCTGGCGACGGCGGCGATGAAGGATCACGAGAAAGCCGATTGGGATATCGTGTCGACTTATTTCTCTCGTGATGGGCGCTACCGCGTGACGACTGTGAATCAAGATGGCAGTGTCGTCATTCGCATTGTTGAAGGCGCGGACGAAAAGCCGGTGAAGCTACCGACGCTGCCCGGAGGCGAAATTCGTGGCGTGACGTTTTCCAAAACTGGCACGCGCATGGCGTTTTACCTCAATGGCGACCGTTCGCCAAACAATCTGTACGTGTATGACTTCAAGAGCAAGCAAGCGAAGGCGCTCACCCAGAGTTTGAACAAGGAGATCGATCCCAAAGACCTGGTGGAAGGGCAAGTGGTACGGTTCAAGTCGTTCGACGGCATGGTCATTCCCAGCATTTACTACAAGCCGATTGGCACAAGTGCGACCAACAAGGTACCGGCACTGGTGTATGTACACGGTGGCCCCGGCGGGCAGACCTCACGCGGCTACAACTCGCTGATTCAGTATCTGGTCAACCACGGCTATGCGGTGCTGGGCATCAACAATCGTGGCAGTTCCGGCTACGGCAAGACTTTTTTTGGCGCAGATGATCGCAAACACGGACGCGAGCCGCTGTGGGATTGCATCGAGGCCAAGACCTATCTGGCAAGCCTGGGATATATCGATCCCGAGCGTATCGGCATCATCGGCGGTAGCTATGGCGGCTACATGACGCTCGCGGCGCTGGCGTTTCGCCCTGAGGCCTTTAAGGTCGGTGTGGATATTTTCGGGGTAAGCAACTGGCTGCGCACGCTGGAAGTGATTCCGCCGTATTGGGAGTCATTCCGCAAGTCGCTGTATGAAGAAATTGGCGATCCGGTGAAGGACAAGGACATGCTGATCGCGGTGTCTCCCCTGTTTCATGCAAAGGAAATCCGTAAACCACTCATGGTGATCCAGGGGGCGAATGATCCGCGTGTGATCAAGCCCGAAAGCGACGAGATTGTTGAGGCCGTTAAGAAAAACGGTGTGCCAGTCGAGTACGTAGTGTTTGCCGACGAAGGCCACGGTTTCTCCAAAAAGAAAAACAGCATGGAAGCCAATCGCAAGATTCTGGCGTTTCTGGACAAGTATCTGAAGAGGAATTGACGTACACCTGTCTAAATGAAGCTGAATCAAATATCTTGACGCAGACACTTAGTGCGCGTTAATTGTTGCAAAAAAACGGCGGACCGAAGTCCGCCGTTTTACTTTTACTTCCGCAAGTCGATGCCTTGCGTCTGCTGCTTGCTACACTCACTTCACCGTTGACGCCGACCGTTCAAGGAGTGTCCTTTAGGCGCGATGCGTCTTGCGCGAGGCAGTGACAACCATGGTGTCGAATACGGTGTCGGCTGAGCGTGATGCCGTGACAGTGATTGTTTCGAGCTTCTGTACGGCGACTGTCTGGTTAGCCACAGCAACGTTGTTGTTGAACAGTCCGCTCGCCAGTGCGAACAGGCTGACGGCGAGGATGATGCTGATGGCGATGTTGTCTTTGTTGCTGTTGAATACTGTTTTCATGTGGTTCTCCTTGAGGTCGGTGGTGGGTGTTCGTTTGTTGATGACGGAACTTTACGGTGCCGCGCACCTGCACTCAAACGGATTGCGACCAGATGCGAAAATCAACCCGTGAAGTGCCAATTTCAGCGATGTTTGGTGTGACTCAGCCCAAGGAAGGATCGCCGACGCAAGGAAATTGACTCATAGCGGCGCGGTTGCGGTACTGGAATCGGCCTATAGTCAATCTTCAATTGCGTCTGCCAGTCATCCGGAGACGCGTGTGCTGCGTTAGTTGGTAATTCACACTGGCTAAATGGAGCGTTGCATGCTCCCGCCTGCCGGTTTTTTAACCCAAAGGAGCGGACCATGAACAAGTTTGCGATTGCAATACTGTTGTCAGCCGGTGTATTTGTCAGCGTTCAGGCCCAGGCGGCTGATCGGGCGATCATCGGTGCCGTGGATGGCGCGCTGGTTGGCAGTTACTATGGTGGCGCGCACGGTGCAGTGGCTGGTGCCATCATCGGCGCGGCAATTGGCAGCTCAACGGAACGTTACGATGATCGGCGTGTAGTCACTTATTCCGGGAGAAACTATGGCTATGCAAGCTATGCGCCTGACTACTACGCCCAGCCATCGTATGATAACTACTACGAACCGCGCTACGAGCCGCAGCAGGTCGTTTATGTTCAGTCTCCGGTCTATGAACGCTATCCGGTAATTTATTCCGGATATCGAGCGCCTGTTTACGGCGGGTACTACGGCGGCCAGTATTCCTCGCCGTATCGCTCACAATATGTATCGCACCAAGGTCATCGCGATCGCCGATCTTACGACCATCGTGGCCGCTACTAGTGTCGCGACAATAGTTTTCCGCGATTCTGATTTCGCCGCACTCGCCTGATCTATATTTCGGGCGATGCGGTGCTCAGGGATTCTGGGCAATGTCAGCCAGACATTCCCTACCTTTGGGCGTAACTTCGAATTGCCCACCTGAGGCAACCGCGAAAATGTGACCCTTTCTGCCCAGGAAATTGGCTACATCGGGACTTAACGTTGTCGTTGCATCCGCAGCAAGCGCACGTAGTCCGGCAATGCAATTCTTGATGAAAAGTGCCTCTTCACCTTTTTCAGTAAGCGCATAGGTACCGTCTTTTTTTGCGCTGAGAAATTTGATGCCGACCAGATGTTTCGCATTTCTCGCGATACAGGCGCTGGGCTTGGCCGTTTTCAGCTTTTTCCCGACCAGCTCGAGTGCGTCATATTCGTCGCGCGTCAGTTGATGACTCATATTCGTATTTCCCGTCAGAAGGTATTGCCCATGGTACGGGCAGCGATGCCCGCTCGCAAGCGCGTCATTTGAAGTTTGTGCTCTTTTTGCTGCACGGCAGACAAAGTGAAGCGCTACAATCGTCGGTGAACCATTCCCACGAGAGCGCACCAATGGAAACTCCTGCCGATCCC
>JBDTPE010000354.1:0-3838 GCA_039932875.1 Betaproteobacteria bacterium
ACGGCAATAATACTGGACTCAATTTTACTTCGAATTTACTTTGGAATTTGTTCTGGCGCAGGTTTTTGCGCATCAGTGCTTGCCGGTGTACTTGCGGGTACGGGGATTGAAGCCGCGCTGCCCTCTTTGGCCGGTGCCGACTGCATCACGCCGCCGCCCATGATCCCAGTGGAAGACTTAGGCGCATAAAAATACGTTAGCCCCAGACTGGTAACAAAGAATAAACCCGCACAAACAGCCGTCGATCGCGACAGGAAATTCGCCGCACCCGAAGAGCCAAACAAGCTGCCCGCCGAGCCAGTCCCAAACGCAGCCCCCATGTCGGCACCCTTACCGTGTTGAAGCAGCACCAACACAATGATTGCAATCGCCAACATTACGTGAATCGTCAAAATAATATTTACCAGCATGACACTTTTTCCTTAACTTTAACTACTTGATCTAAACAACAAGACTACAGCGCGTTCCAGATACCCAAAAACTCTTCAGCAACGAGCGAGGCGCCGCCAATCAATCCACCATCGATATTCTGCATCGAGAATAGTTCGGCAGCATTGGATTTCTTTACACTGCCGCCGTACAGAATCGACAAATTACTGCCAATTTCCGCATCCAGTGCAACAACTTTGCCGCGCAGAAACGCATGAACTTCCTCAGCCTGCGCTGGTGACGCCGTTTTTCCGGTGCCGATCGCCCAAACCGGTTCATAAGCCAAAATAGAACCGGCCAACTTTTTCACGCCATGCAATTCAATGACTGCTTGCAACTGCCGCCAAACGACGGCCTCTGTATTGCCACTTTCGCGCTCTGCAAGCGATTCACCAACGCAAATAATCGGTGTCAGCCCAGATTCACGCGCTTTTCCAAATTTCTCAGCCACTGACGCATCGGTCTCACCGAATATTGCCCGACGCTCAGAGTGCCCAACCAACGCATATCGTGCACCGAAATCAGCAATCATCGCCGCTGATATTTCTCCAGTGTAAGCACCCGCTTCCATGCGACTAACATCCTGCGCACCCCAGCAGACGATTGATCCGGCCAATGACTGCTGAACTTGAGCCAGATATGGGGCCGGCACACAAACACCGCAAGAGGCACCCAACTTTTCAATCGCACCGCTTTTCAATGCGCGCAGGAGCAAGGCATTGGTTGCGAGGTTGCCATTCAACTTCCAGTTACCAATGACAAGGCGCTCACGCAAGGATGCAGTTCCTGAATTTCGCAAAGCGTTCGATTATAACTTGTAACGGGATAGTGGGTAAACAGGCACGGTGCGTGCCCATTGTCGCAACACCGGAAAGTGCAGCACATCGATCCAAGAGCAAGTCTGTGGCTGATAGATTGAGATTGCACCATCCTACAACGGCAACATGACCGACATACTGTTGTCACTCAGGCGCGGTAACCTTACGTTTCATGTAGGGCCTCCGCCCGCCGATCACCAGATGTGCGGTGACTACTCTCGGTGGACATTCAGCGGCATCGTGGAAACGATGCCGTTTTTTTTCCTCTTGTAGCGCTTATGGGGGCCAACTACGCGCCTTCGGCAGAAGATGTCATGGAAACTTCACGCAACCGCAATCCGGCTGCAATGGCCATCATCTAGCCTTGACGCTGAAACGGATTGAGTGGCCGACCTGCCAACATCGAGTGGGGCGGGTCGGCCGTGCGGACAGTGCCGCCTACGCTATTAGCGATTTACTTTACTGTAGAGAAGGCAGCTCACCAATCTCGGCATGATCAAGCAAACGCAACTTGGACATGTAGTGACGATCCAAGCGCCAATCACCGATCATCCCCATTGCCAGAACAAATTCATTGTGATCGAGCTCATAGAGCTTGGTAAATGAAAATCCTGAACCTGTCTCCAGAGCTACGGCCAACTCCAGCAATGTTGCAGTTGGACTTGCCTCAGGATTCTTGGCGACATACTTCGCGACTTTCTTGATGTTGTTCATTGGAGCTCTCTGCAGAAATTGGTTCGAAAAAGTTGAAACGCAATTTGGTGCCGCGCAACAAACGGCTGCAAAGATTACACGCAATTCGCGACTAAAAACGGCGGTGGCGTTAGCAAGAAACAAATATTTCCGGCCACAAAACTGTCACATCGACTTCCACGAGGAGGACTGAGCTTGATTGCCGTGTTGACCTCAATTTTGAGCATAACTGTCATATCTCTGACGTAAGCACACACTAGTATTCAAATCCTTGTCCACGCACTATTTTCCCCGAAGGAGTACATGGTGTTCGATGGCGTCGATCCAGATCAGCGAAGAATTTCTCAGCCGGTACGCGACACATCCGGTTCCCAGAAGAGTTTCCGTTATCGAACCATCTGGATTTCCGACATCCACCTCGGCACCGTCGGATGCCAAGCCGGGCATCTACTCGAATTCCTGAAGCATACTGATTCGCGCTATCTTTACTTGGTCGGCGACATCATCGATGGCTGGGCGCTAAAGCGCCGCTGGTACTGGCATCAACAACATAACGACGTCGTGCAGAAAATTCTGCGCAAAGCGCGCAAGGGAACCAAAGTCACTTTTATTGCCGGCAATCACGATGAAGCTGCGAGGCAATTTCTGGGCCTTGGATTCGGTGGCATCACCATCGCCGACCAGGTGATTCACGTTACAGCGAATGGAAAACGGTTTCTAGTGCTTCATGGCGATCAATTCGACGGTGTCGTGCAATGCGCCAAATGGTTGGCCTATGTCGGTGATTACCTCTACGAGCTCACGCTGAAACTCAATCGCGGCTTCAATTGGGTCCGCCGGAAAATTAAATTGCCCTATTGGTCACTATCGCAATATCTAAAACACAAGGTCAAGAACGCCGTGAGTTATATAAGTGCGTTCGAGGAAGCAGTCGCACGCGAAGCGCGGGTGCGAGGCATGGACGGCGTGGTATGCGGCCACATTCATCGGCCGGAAATTCGCGAAATTGGCGGCGTGCTGTATTGCAATGACGGCGACTGGGTTGAGAGCTTGTCGGCACTGGTCGAGACCCACGACGGCAAAATCAAGATCATTACCTGGCACGACATCCATCAACACGTCGCGAATATCGCGAAGGCTGGTGATGCAACAACAACCAGGACGTCATCTGCCTGAGGTCAGGCCAAACTCAAAGATACTCGGGACAGACCGCCGCGCGCAAACTTGGTCGAAACTCGTCGTCGCGCTTACGGTTAGTAATCCACCATACCGCTGACTTGCGCATGCTCAAATCCTGCTCTTCGCCAAGCAGAAGTAACGATGCTGCCCGACCGAGAGTAGGTTGGTGCCCGACAATCAAAACCGTCTGACGGCTGTCGGGCCATCCTGCAGCGTGCAAAACCTGTGTAGCGTCAGCGCCCACGGCGAGCGCGGGCACAATCACCACTTTGCGTCCGAGCGCTTCGGCGGTTTCGCGCGCGCGCATCGTGGGACCTGCCAACACTTTTACACTATCCGGGAGATGGCGCTCCAGCCAGACTGCCATGAGTGCCGCTTGCTTGCGACCCTTGCCCGTCAGGCGCCGACCGATGTCCGGTTCGCTATCATTCATTGCAAGTGCAGCGTCAGCGTGGCGCCAGAGGATTATATCCATGGCCGACAATTTAGCAGCGGTACATGACTGTTAAATGACACGGTCTATGGTTCGCTAGGGGAAATATGCAGTTGGTCACGGTCTGCCGCCCGATGCCGGTGAATGAGTGGCATCGTAAATTGTCGATTGGCTCGTCTCACCGCACTGATGTCTGCGGAATCGGCGCCAGTGCTGGCGCGATTAATGGGCTGCGCTTGTTGCCAAGATAGCGTTCACGCTTGGCAGGTTTGAGTTTATCGAGGTC
>JBDTPE010000355.1:0-3825 GCA_039932875.1 Betaproteobacteria bacterium
TTGGGCGCGATCGCGTGGAATATTATTACTTGGTACTACGGCATCCCGTCATCATCCTCGCACGCGCTCATCGGCGGACTCATCGGTGCAGCGGTGGCCAAGGCCGGCACCGGCTCGCTGATCGCCAGCGGCGTGACCAAAACCGTGATTTTCATACTGGTGTCGCCATTGCTGGGCTTCCTGCTGGGCTCATTGATGATGGTGCTAGTGGCGTGGATACTGAGACGAACCTCGCCGCGCAAGGTTGATCGATGGTTCCGTCGTTTGCAATTGCTGTCTGCGTCGTTCTATAGCCTGGGCCACGGCGGCAACGACGCGCAGAAAACCATCGGCATCATCTGGATGTTACTTATTTCGGCTGGCACCATCGGCGCGAAGGATCCGGTGCCGCTCTGGGTAATTGTCAGTTGCTATCTGGCTATTGGACTGGGCACCATGTTTGGTGGCTGGCGCATTGTCAAAACGATGGGACAGAAAATCACCAAGCTAAAACCGGTCGGCGGCTTTTGCGCGGAAACCGGCGGTGCAGTGACCTTGTTTCTTGCCACCGCGCTTGGCATCCCGGTATCCACCACCCACACCATTACTGGTGCCATCGTTGGCGTTGGCGCCGCGAAAAAACTCTCAGCAGTCCGTTGGGGGGTAGCGGGCGGCATCGTCTGGGCCTGGATACTTACCATCCCCTGCTCCGCGTTTATGGCTGCCGTAGCCTGGTGGCTGGCGAGAGAGTTTTTGTAGTTCGGGCAAAAAAACAAACTCTTTATCTGGCGGACCTTGCAGAGCATTTACGCTCGACAAGCCTCGCCGAATATAGCGTTTATGCCGAGAATGCTGCCAAATTCGCGCTGTCTTGAATCTGCCTTCGTGCGGCTAGTGACGTGAAAGCTTCGGGCTGGTGCAGGTGATAGCCCTGAACGTAATCGACACCGATCTCTCGCATGCGCGCCAGGATACCTTCGTTCTCCACAAACTCCGCAATGGTGCGCATTCCCATCACGTGGCCGATTCGATGGATCGATTCGACCATCGCGAAATCGATCGAATCGGTTGCAGTACCTTTGACAAACATGCCGTCGATCTTCAGGTAATCCACCGGCAGATTCTTCAGATAAGCGAACGATGACAAGCCGCTGCCGAAATCATCCAGCGCGAAATGGCAACCCATTGCTTTTAGCCGCGTCATAAAGCGCGCGACCCTTGCCAGATTTGAAATAGCCGCTGTTTCGGTGATCTCGAAGCAAAGCTGGGCGGGCGGCGCACCAGTTGCTTCGAACTCAGCGACAATAAAGTCGAGAAATTTCTCATCTGACAAACTCACGCCGGACAGATTGATGGCAAAGCGCGCACGCCGACAAAGGTCGGCCTCAATGCCGACGCTACCGGCGCGCGCGTATGTGGCTAGGCAGTGCATAGTGCGCTTGATCACCCAGCGATCAATGGCGGGCATCAACTGATAGCGCTCCGCAGCCGGGATGAAGGTCATCGGTGGAATGGTGCGGCCTTGCTCGTCCTTCATGCGCAACAACACTTCAACATATTCACATTGTGGCGATGAACCTGCCCCATTTCTTCGGTCCGACATCGACTGCACATGTTGGAACACCAGAAAAAATCGATCTTCTTCCAAACTTTGCAGCAACCGCGAGGCCCAGCTCAATTCACCGTGCCGCGATGAGACCTCCTCATCGTCCATGCGAAAAAGCTGCACTTGATTGCGCCCCTTGTCTTTGGCCATGAAGCAGGCAGTATCGGCAGCGGACATCACCGCCTCAACGCTTTCGCTGCTCACGGAAATTTCCGCCACACCGATGCTCGCACTGACCGAAAACAGTCGCCCGCGCCACACAAAGCGGAAGGCTTGAATGGCGGCTAACAATTGCTGCGCGATTTGCTGCGCCATGGTGATATCACAGCCTTCCAACAGCACGCCAAACTCATCGCCACCCAAACGCGCCAGCGTGTCTGTGCGACGCATTTTGGCGAGCAAAATGGACGATAGCTGTTTCAATAGCTCGTCACCCGCCAAATGCCCGCACGAGTCGTTGACGATCTTGAATTGATCGAGGTCCAGATACAGCATCGCATGGGTAATGTTGCGGCTACGAACGGACGCGAGCAGGTCGGTGAGCAGATTCTCGAATTCGCGGCGATTGACTAATTCGGTCAGGGCATCGTGGCTCGCTGCCCATGACAGGTTATTGGCCAACTCGCGCGCATGCGTGACATCGCGAAATACCAGTACCACGCCGACCAACTTGCCATCTCTATTGCGGATGGGCGCGGCCGAATCCTCAACCGCGTATTCCATCCCATCTCGTGTGAGCAATACCGTATTGTTGGCCAGCCCGGTAATTTCGCCGAACTTGATTACCCGATCCACCGGACTCTCGACTCGGCGGCGGTCACGCTCAGATACGATGTTGAACACATCATCAATCTTGCAGCCGACTGCCTCTGCCTTACGCCAGCCAGTCAAGGTTTCGGCGACTGGATTCAGGTAGGTTACATGGCCGGCGGCGTCGGTGGTGATCATTGCGTCGCCTATGGAGGCGAGCGTAATTTGCGCCAACTCTTTTTCGCAATGCAGCGCTTCCTCAGCCGCCTTGCGCGCACTAATGTCGATGCCAATCAGTACAAACGCCGGTCGACCGTACTGGGTGCTGAACTGCACCCGGGACTCGACCGGATAGCTGCTGCCGTCTTTGCGTCGCGCGACGATTTCAACGGTCAGGAAAGGTGCTTCACCGCGCAGCAGCGCGCCTTGGGCGATACGTCTACGCTGGTCGGTCCAGTCCGTTGAAAGGTCGGTACCGGTGAGTTGTTTCAGCTCTTCAAGCGAGTATCCAAGGTTGCGGCGTGCACCCAGATTCGCGTGCAATACTCGATTGGTTTCCGCATCAAAAATCACAATCTCGTTCAGCGAGTTTTCAAGAATCAAGCCGAGACGCTCCGCGTCGCGCTCGACAATCCTGGCTTCGAACAGGCGCATGACGACATCAGTCAATTGACTCAACGCAGAACGCTGGGCGCTGTTCAAGGTTCGTGGACGCGTATCCATCACGCAAAGCGTACCAATGGCATGGCCACAATCGGTCAACAGCGGCACACCGGCGTAGAACCGCACTGACGGTGCCGAGGCTACTAACGGATCGTTATAGAAACGCAAATCGTGCGCGGCGTCCGCCACCTCCAGCGGCTCGGCTGCGCTCACGACTTCCATGCAAAACCGGCTATTGCTGTAGGTATCGTCATTACCGGGATCACCGTGAATCGACTTTAGCCATTGGCGCTCGCCACTGACCAGATTGATCAACGCCAGCGGCGTTTCGCAGATCTGTGCCAGCAGCTCAGTAATCTCATCGTAGATTTCTTCAGGCGCTGAATCGAGCAGGTTGTAGCTCTGTAACGCCATCAATCGCGACGTTTCCAAGACCGGACGCGCAACATCGACCATTGGCGACATGGAGATATTCTGACTGTCTGGCAAATTGGCTGAAACGTTCAACACTTGCGTGCTCACGAGAGGTCCGGCTGGAGCACCGGGTTCGTTGCGTGAGTCGAAATGGCAGCACTGGACTTACACCAGCGACAGGCTGGCAGTTCCTCCCCGAATCAAATCGAGAGAAATTTCAGCGCGCTGCCGTCAACTGGGACGCATGCCGCGCCATGCTGTGACTGCGTACAAAAATCAGGCACCCTTCAGGACTGTGGATATCGCCGTGACGCACACCCTTGCGGATCAAGTGGTAATCGCCGCAGTTGATTTTCGCGTCATCGAGGTAGCACCAGCCCTGCATGATGATGGCCTCCTCATCGCCCGTTTGC